>WTHC01000007.1 GCA_011523285.1 Nitrosopumilaceae archaeon
CTCTGCGAATGTATAAATAATAATATACACAAATATAACAAATCATAAAAAATGTTGTAATTATTATATAATCATCATCCAGGTTAAAGTTAGATTGGGTTTGGAAAAAGAGTATTGGAAAAAAGTTGTAAAAACATTAAATGATATAATTCCAATATACAACAAAATAAATTTTTATATTTCATTGGGAAAAGATGAAGAATACCGTTGTTTAGGTATTGGAGAAAATATAAAAGAAAATGATTGGGTACTTGATGCAGGATCTGGATTTGGTAACATGTCTAAATCAGCTTTATGCGTAACTAAAAATATACAAATAACACTATTCGATCCTTTAATAACGATGTTAAAAAATAGCAAAAAACATTTACAAAATAACCCACACGCAATTTCTGGAATTTTTGAAAATATACCAATACGAAATGAAAAATTTGATGTGGCATTATGCGGATATTCTCTTAGAGATGCATTAAGTGTAGAAACAGCGATTTCAGAGATACATAGAGTATTAAAAAACGATGGCAAATGGATCATCGTAGATTTGGGAAAACCAGACAATAAGATTATCAGAGCAGGGATATTATTTTATTTGTATGCAATATTACCAATAATTGCTTTTATAGTCGGAGGTACATTAGGATTAAAATTTAATCGTATATATGGAACTTATGAAAGATGGTTAACTAATGATCGTCTAGTAGAATTACTACGAAGAAAATTTTCCAAAGTAGAAATTCATAAAAAACTATTCGGAGGAGCCATAATAATTATAAGTCATAAATAACACTTTGTATGTACAATACAAAAACTATAATCTGTCTATAAAATAGATAATAAATATTTAATTTATGATTTAATCATTGTATAGTATGATAACAAATTTTGTGTTGAATATAATAGGAACTGAATGGTTTATAATTGCGTTAGTAGCGTTGTTTTTGGTTTTTGGAACCAATCAATTACCCACACTATCAAAAAAAATAGGCAGAGTAGTAGGAGAATATAATAAAACTAAACAAGATATGCAAAACAAAATTATGGGAGAAATAACCAACCATAATATTGAAGTACATGGACCAATTCAAAACAACAGACAGAAATTAGAAATTATTGCCAAATCATTAAATATTAATTATGTTGATAAAACTAACGACGAATTACAAAAATTAATTACATCTAAGATCAATGAAACTGATTAAAAATTTTATTTAAAATCATATTTATATTTAAATGGAGAGTCATGTCTAAGTTCTTCTATTATTTTTTTGAGTACAACAACCACATATTTCATTTCATCCATGGTATTATGTATGCCGATTGTAATTCGAATAGAACTATTGATTCTTTCATATGATAGACCCATAGATTTTAACACATGTGATGCTTTTTTAGTATTTGATTTGCATGCAGAACCTGTAGATACAAATATTTCATGTTCATCTAATTTGTTAATAAGATCTTCACCATTAACTCCCAGGAATGAAAAATTTAAATTATTTGATACACGTAGTTCTTGTGTACCATTAAGTTTGGTATAAGGTATTTGATGTAAGATTTGATAAGATAAATAATTTTTTAATGTATTACAATGTGTGGAATTTTTTAATATGTTGTCTGTCGTTAATTTGCATGCAATTCCAAAACCGACTATATTTGCAACGTTTTCAGTACCAGATCTAAATCCATTTTGTTGTCCTCCACCCATAATAAATGGCAGTATTTTAACACCAGTTTTTATATAAAGTGCACCTACACCTTTAGGTCCATTTATTTTATGAGATGATAAAGTAAGCATATCAATCTTGGAATTTTGTACGTCGATATTAATTTTCCCGGCAGATTGTACAGCATCACTATGAAATAATACGTTTTTACTATGACATATTTCAGAAATTTTGTGTATTGGTTGAATTGTTCCAATTTCATTATTTACATGCATTATACTAACTAGATATGTTTTATCAGTGATTAGTTCTGCTATATTTTGTGGGTCTATCAATCCATCATCACTAACTTTCAGATAAGTTATTCTGAAACCGTTTTGTTCTAGTTTTTTGCAAGATTGCAATACAGAATCATGCTCTATGGCCGATGTGATTATATGATTTTTGTATTTATTACATGATATGCTATTTATGACAGTGTTATTAGATTCAGTGCCACCAGAAGTAATGTAAATTTCTTCAGGTTTTGAATTTATCAGATATGCAATTTGTTTTTTAGCTTTTTTAATTGCAGTATTAGATAATCGTCCCAATTTATGGATTGAAGATGGGTTACCATATTGATGTTTAAAAAATGGAATCATTTCATCTAGTATACCATCATACATTATTGTTGATGATGCATTATCTAAATAAATCAATTTGATATAAAATTCAGTTTACCTGGTTTATAACCTTCAGGATCTACCATAATAGTTGAAAATCCAATCAAATATAATTTATTTCTTATTGAATCCAATTTGTGTTTAGTTAGTAATTTTAATTCGTCTTTATCTACTTCGATTTTTGCAGTGCCGTCAATATCACGTACACGTATTTGTTTGATATTGGTTTCATGTTTAATTATTGTTTCACTCAATTCTATACGTATCAATTTTTCTTTGGTTATTTTACGAGTCCATGGGATTCGTGAAGAAAGACATGAATCAGAGGGTTTGTCATGAACTGAAAGTCCTATTAATTTAGCTGTGTTGCGTATCATAGATTTAGTAAATCCAAGCTCAGCCAACGGACTACGTATATTATTATTACGAATAGCTTTTATTCCAGGCCTATAATCACCATAATCATCAATATTAGTGCCATCAACAATTGTGTTTATGTTATGTAGCTTCACTAACCGTTGTAGATTTTTTCCCAATTCATTTTTACAATAATAACATCGATTTTTATCATTACGTACAAAATTATCATTTTGTAATTCGTCGTATGTCAATATGATTTGAGTTATTCCTATTTCAGAACAGATTTTTTTTGTGTAGTTTAATTCACTGGAGGAAATAGATTGATAATTTGCGGTTACTGCAATTGCATGATTACGAAGTTCCTGAAATGCTGCATATGCAACCAATGCGCTGTCAACACCGCCAGATAACGCAATTAACACTTTGCCTTTGTTATTGAACCACGATGTTAACTTAGATATTAGAGTCATTTTGTTTTTCAAGTATGATATTTTTTATTAATTTCTCAATGTATATGAATGGTTTG
>WTHC01000046.1:0-12613 GCA_011523285.1 Nitrosopumilaceae archaeon
GTATCTATATTTGACGGACGATTATTTAATCAATGTCAAAAACTTAAAGATCATTATAAATATCCGATACTTCTCATTGAAGGTAATCTATCTGATCTTGAAAAAATCTCAGATAACCCATTTATATTTTATGGCGCTCTATCATCCGTACTGATTGATTTTAAAATACCAATAATACACACACCTGATATTTATCACACATCTAAATTGCTAATATCTATGTCATCAAAACGTGGCGTGGTTCAAGGACATTTTTTAAAAAAAATTAAAAAATCAAATAATCTTCAAACCCAACAACTTTCTATTCTATGTAGTCTTCCAGGAATTGGAGAAAAAACAGCTGAGAAACTTCTAGATAAGTTTGGTTCTCCAATTGAAGTGTTTAAAGCTACATCTGTTAGTCTATCAAAAATAGATGGATTAAGCCAGCCAAAAATAAAAAAAATAAAAAAAATATTAGAAGAACACATGAAATATACTAAACAGCTTACAAAACAAGGTACACTAAATTGAATAGACATAATAATATATTTGTCACATTAGATTGGTTACGTAATAATATAAATAATCCAGACGTAGTTATCATTGACACACGTAATAAACTGCTATATAATCATAACCACATAATAAATTCCGTATCTATCAGCGTGGAGCAAGTCATAAAAATAAGTAATAATGGGGCACATTTGGTTTTAGATGTGCAGAACTTAAGTATATTTTTTAGTAATTGTGGAATTGATTTAAATAAAACCGTTGTAATTTGTGGTGATTATTTAGACCCAGCAATGGCTAGAATTGCTTGGACATTATTTTATTCTGGACATCAAAGAATAAAACTTTTGAATGCGGGAATTACTAATCTTGATAAATCATTAATGATCACAACAAATTCTATGCCTAAAATAAAAAAAACTACTTTTGTTTCAAATACAAATGATATGTTAAGAATAACAACAAACGAATTGAAAAATAACTTAGACAACTTTGTAATTTTAGATGCACGTTCAATTCCTGAATATATGCATAGCCATTTGCCAAAAGCTATATCTGCTCCGTTTTCTGATGGAATACATTCTAACTCATTTCAAAATAAACAATTTTTAACTCAAATGTTCGAAGATAAAAAAATCAATTTAAATGACGAAATAGTATGTTATTGTACACATGGGCACAGAGCATCAAGTTTATTCTTACAATTGATGTATGTGGGATATAATAAGATCAAACTATACGATGGTTCTTTTGTTGATTGGACTGCCCAACACCTCGAGACAGAATAATTTTTTTCTTTGATTTTGTACCACAGATAACGCATATTTTAGAAGTGGACTGTCTGTTGCAGCCAGGGCAGTAATACAAACATTTTCTATTATGTGTTATACCTGTAGTCATAATTGATTTCGTATTAATCCCTAGATAATTTGAAACATTAATTATTGCAAAATCATCTGTAATTAGCTCTCCATGTAAATTCAGACATAGTGCAATTGCTGATATGTCTTCTTTTGACAACACATCAATATCTCCAGTTTTTTCAGCGGCGAGAATAGTCTGATAACAATAAGATTGTTCAGGATCCATGATGATAATTCTTTTAATTTTTACCAGTGTTTGTAATATTTCGTAGTTATTTTGAATATGCTTAATTTCATCAAATATTAAAGATGTGGTATAGTAATTAACGTGTGATCTGAATGGGACTCCTGCATAAAATGCAGTAGCATCCAATACTTTAAAATCCAAGTCTATTCATTTGTCGTAATCCACGTTTTTTCAATCTGATGAATACCGCTTGTTTCTTGTATTTTTTTATTGTTATGGTTTCTTCAAACCCTGCAGATTCTATAACTTGTGCATCCATAACAATGTTGCAATCATGTGAACAATCAACTTGAATTTTTTTGGCTGGTACTACAATAGACTCTAATCCATATACTGGTGCCACTGGAGTTATGATCAACGTATTCAAACTTTCATGTAATATTGGACCTCCTAAAGAAAACGAATGACCCGTAGATCCACTTGGAGTAGCTATTATCACACCATCCATTTTTTGTTTTACTGTGTCATTTTGAAATCTAATTGTAAATTCAGATGTTTTAGTAAGATTTTTTCTGTTTATGTATATTTCATTAAGTGCAGGCTGAAATTCTTTGCCATTTAGTTCTGCTACAACTCTGAGGCGTTTATCTAAAAATATATTTCCATTCATAATTTGTTTTAATGCTTGATCTATTTGTTCTTTCTTTATTTCTGATAATATTCCCCTATTACCACCTACATTTATTGTTAATATTGGAACTTCATTTTGTAATTGTCTAAATGCCCGTAAAGTAGTACCATCTCCACCTAATGTTATAACCATATCTAATTTTTTATTATGTAATTCATCTACAGATTCTACTTTTATTGCATTTTTCATAGATGCTGTAGCATATGATAATATTCCAAGCTTGGTAGTTTTTCTAACAATCTGTTCTGCTACATTTTCAGAATCTATAGATCCAAATTTTGTGACCACGCCTATTTTTTTTAATTTCAATATATTTTTTGTTTTAATGATATATTTAAAATATATATTATTATGTGTGTACAATAAATATGAAATACACAAATCGTAGACAAGATTTTTAAGTAATCTGTGTTTTATTGTTATATGTCACTTTTATTGAAAGATAGAGTGTATACAATGGAATCACCAACTGCAAAACGTGGTGTGTATCCTCTTCATGGTTATAAATTAGGACTCTATAGACTTCCAATAAAATTACAAGATCTATTTGAAATTAAATCAATTTTTGATGGTATGAAAAAAACATTTGATATGGATATATATGCAGATAGAGTATATGCTACACATAGGTGGATAGAAAAAAATACATCAGAAAATAATACTAAAGAAGAATCAATAGAATTGAATGTTACTGTAGAAATTGTTACTGGCGAAGTAGTTGATCTAATTTATCAAATATTTCCAATAGAAAAATTTGGTGATCCGCAATGGGTGAAAGATTATAGAAAAAAGGCAGATTATCATGCTAAAATGATAATAGATACTATATTACGTAATACTATTCTTGCCGATAAGATGATTCAATCCATTGTAAATACAAGTAAAATAACTGAAGACGAAGCTGTCAAAAAACTAGAAGAATTAACACCTTTAGCTCAGATTGTGCCTAATGCAAAACCTAAACCAATACAAAAAACAACCGCCGATAACTCATCTACAAATTCGCCTACTGAAACGATAGCTGTCCCAGATGGGGTAAAACCTGGCCCAATAGACGTAGAATATAAAAGCCACATGAAATCTTCTGCAATGTACACTGTTTCTGCAAATGGCAACAAAATCAAAACATGGGGTAGAGTAGGATCTGATAATAAGGTTATGGGTGTATGGGGCGAATTTGTATCTGTAGATTTTGATATATGTATAGCAGACGGTGCATGTATAGACGCATGTCCAGTAAATGTCTACGAATGGTTTGATTCACCTGGAAATATAGCTTCTGAAAAAAAACCTTTGATGGCACGAGAACCAGACTGTATATTTTGTCTTGCATGTGAAGGTGTATGTCCACCTCAGGCAATCAAAATATTTGAAAGAAAGTAGATTAATGAATATGAACTACAAATTTTTGAATTAATATTTTTTCATGGTTAATTATTTTTTACAATTAATCTTAGATTTCTTCATAATATCTGCAATTTTAATAACATTGTATACTTGTAATTTTTACTATCTTTCCTATCTCTCGAGTAAACGCTGTACTAAAAATATTATGTTAGATCACCATCAACCATCTGTTACAATACAACTCCCAATCTATAACGAAAAATATGTTGCTGTGAGATTAATAACGGCAATTTGTGAATTGGATTATCCAAAAGACAAAATATTCATTATGGTACTTGACGACTCTGATGATGATACTACTATTTTATTAAAAGAGCTTATTACAAAATATAAAAAAATGGGATTCAACATCACGCATATACGTCGTAATAATCGAATAGGATATAAAGCAGGTGCATTAAAAAACGCAATGCAATTTACACACACAGAATATGTTGCTATTTTTGATGCTGATTTCATACCACCAAATTGGTTTTTAAAAAGAACGATATTGTATTTCTCTAAACCTAATATAGGACTCATTCAATGTAGGTGGGGACATTTGAATGAAAGTTATTCATTACTAACTAAAGCACAAGCTTTGAGTTTGGATTTTCATTTTTTAATAGAACAAAATGCTAAAAGTAACTCTGATCTTTTTATGAATTTTAATGGAACTGCTGGCATTTGGAGAAAACAATGTATTGACGATTCAGGAGGGTGGCATACTGCAACATTGGTAGAAGATTTAGATCTGAGTTATAGGGCACAACTGAAAGGTTGGAAATGTGTATTTTTGTCAGATATAGTAGTGGACGCTGAACTTCCAGTACAAATGAATGGCACTAAAAGGCAACAATTTCGTTGGGCCAAAGGATCTATACAATGTGCAATTAAATTATTGGGAAATATAGTACTAAGAAAACAGATAAGCATTGAAACAAAAATTCAAGCTTTTGTTCAATTAACACGACATATTACATTCCCATTAATTTTAATACAATTCTTAGCACTGCCGATTTTATTAGCATCTGATATCAATCTATATATATTACATTTCATGCCTGTGATGACAATAGCTGCATACTTAATGATGGGTCCGGGTGCATATCTAATAGTAATACATAGATTGTGGGGCAAGAATTGGAAAAACAAAGCTCTTGTCATGCCATATTTAATCGTATATTCTCTCGGAATGTCTATCAATAACACCATTGCTGTATTCGACGCAATTTTTGGCACCAAAAATGAATTTTTACGTACACCAAAATATGGCATAATTAAAAAAACAGATAATTGGAAAAATAAATCATACAATCTGCCATTTACAAAAACAACATTGTTAGAAATATTTTTTTCCATTTATGGAATTATTGGGATTTTGATATCTATTTTCTCTAATAATCTGGTATTTGTGCCAATAATCTCATTACATGTGATTGGATTCATGTATATTGCATATCTGAGTATAATTCACACCAAATTCAAAACTACTAAATCTTTTTCTAGTACCGCAACTAATGCCAATAGACGATTAAAATTGTATTACAAATTTAGTGTTATTCTAATATCGTTCATAATTATTGTTGGTACATATGCAGCATATGCTAGTTATCACAATCATATATATCCAATAGATGTCTCTCGTGGACTCTTGGACAGAATTATTGCATCTTCTGATGCAGTTTCTATATTAAATGACATCAGCAAAATAAAAACCCACTTGCCGCAACATGACAACCCGGTATGGATATTTCCTACTGAAAGTACAAATTTTAGTCGTATCCAAAAAGATCTGGATAATTTAACGCATACTGCCAATAAACTTATTGCAATAGAAGATGAAACTGCTTTTAACACAGGTATGATTGATATTGATAATAGAGCAAAAATTATTAAGGAAAACCTTGCGGATGTTACTCCGTATGTATACGTAAGTATTTCTAATGTTTCTTATAGCATAATATGGATTGCTTCTATATTGGGAATTTTCACAATACTAAAAAAAAAAAATAAACAATTACAAACGAACAATATTTAAAATATACTTCAGGACAGAAATATATCATATTAAGTTTTATTATGTAATTCTGATGTGTTGAAGATTTTTTGAATTTGAATATTAGCTACTTATATTGTATCTTGAAGTTTTGATCATATTTGAATAGCAAATCATAATTTAACCATTTATCTAGTTATTGTTTTCATCATCAACAAAATTCGTATCATATAATGATACATTAATTAAGAAATTTAATTTAATATATAGAATATAATCAAATTACATGCATTTTTATCATGTTAATTATATTCATATATAGAACTAAACAAAGTATTGAATCATTAGGTTATATGTACCATAATTTATTTATGTCCAAATTTGGATATTATTTGATACAGATTTAAAAAATAAACAAGAATGTTTGTTATTTATTTATGATCTCTGGCTCATGTAATATTTCATGTAGTGTTTTTTCTACTAATCCATTTATGGTATCTATAAAACCTTTTTTGCAATATCTGCATTGCATCATATTATACTGTATATTACGGTACTATTAATACATATTGGTGGTGTTTGCGTAATGGTTAAACATTATAACGGTATCTAGTGCGTATTTTGAGAATTATTTTTAAAGTTTTGTGATGCACTAATCCTGTGATATATTTTTTGATACAGTATGGGTTTAATGTTCTTCAAAACTCATTTGCTGATAAATTTTTGAATTTTGTAGAACAATTAAATCCATTTGAACTTCCTCATACCTCATTTGTTACTGATCTCGCAATTATCATGATCTTGGCCGCCATAGTGACTCTGGCATTTTTTAAAATTAGACAACCACTAATTGTAGGCTATCTATTCGTGGGTATGTTGATTGGCCCTCTATCTCCTTTATGGACATGGTTTCTACCTGATAGCAAATCTATGTTTGATGATATTGAAGGTATTGGAATATTATCTGATATCTCTGCATTGAATCTTTTTGCTGAGATAGGTGTAATCTTATTATTGTTTGTTATTGGTATTGAATTTCCTTACGCCAAAATAAGATCTATCGGTAAAGTTGCTATTGGTATTGGAAGTATTGGCCTGTTTTCTACTCTTGGAGTTATATTCTATTTATCTAATGCTATTGGATTTAATTTTATTGACTCTCTTTTTCTTGCAGCTGCATTATCTGTAAGTAGTACTGCAATAATCTTAAAAATACTGGTAGATTTTGGAAGGATCAAAAAAGAATCGTCGGTACTAGTATTGGGGATATTGATTGTAGAAGATGTTATTGCTGTTATACTTATTGCATCATTAGAATCTATAGCATTGGTAGGATCAATTTCTATCGAAGGTGTGTTGATAATATCTCTAGTTGCTACAGGACTTATCACTGGGACATTTACAATTGGAACCAAAATTGTGCCTCCATTAATAGATAGAGTAGCTCAAGCAGAAAATAAAGAAATTTTGTTATTGAGTGTGCTAGGAGTATGTTTTGGTTATGCGTTATTTGCTAATATTGTAGGTCTCTCTGTTGCTATAGGTGCATTTTTAGCAGGAGTATTAATTGCAGAATCGAAATCCTCTGAAGTCTCAAAAATAATATCAGGACCAATTAAAGATATGTTTGTAGCAATTTTCTTCGTTTCTGTAGGTGCCTTAATGGATATAGGACAAATTCAAAATTATATTCTTGTTGCTGTTATATTGATATCTATTACAGTATTAATGAAGTTTAGTAGCAATTTACTAAGTAATTTCATATTCAAACAAAACACGCCCGATGCATTAAGATCTGCATTTGTGTTGGCTGCTCCGAGAGGTGAATTTTCTATAGTTATAGTAAAAGTAGGAGTTGATTTAGGAGTCATAAGCTCATTTTTATTCCCATTGGTAGGCATAATATGTATTATAACCGCATTCATTTCTCCATTTTTGTTTCATCTTGGAGATAAAATCATTGTAAAATTAAATGATAATAAATGATTGAATTGTTATTGATCATAAAATATGCAGTTGCCGGGATTTGAACCCGGGTCACGAACTTGGCAAGCTCGAATATTAACCAAACTGTACTACAACTGCTCTTATAGTTATTATATATTATACATGATTTTTTTATATATTTGTAACAACATGCTTGTATTAGCTTTTAATATTGTTCGTAAATACATCTCTTATACACCAATTCGCGCTTGAAATTGGTTGTTGATAATTATATATAATCTATGATGATTTTGCTAAAGTTTAATAGTTTTAATTGATGTTATACATGGCAATTTAACAGATGCATTTTTCAGGGCTTTTTTTGCATGGATGAGATGATCCTTGCTTATCATCATTTCTATTATGCACTGACCTGCATTCACACGCGCAGCTAATCCTACAGCCTTCCCAAAAGATCTTCTCATTCCTTCTTGAAGTCTATCTGCACCAGCTGCAGCAATCATTTTATTTTCTCGTAATAACACATGTGGAAAAATACGTAATTTTGAAGCATAACCTGTTTCGCCAACTATTTTTTCTATAGCTTTATTTGCAGTTAATCTAGCAGCTTCTATCGCTGTATGTCTGATCTGAATTTTTTCACTTGATAACAATTGAACACAATAATCGTAACTAGCATCGAATTTACCTCCTTGGAATTTAGCTATTTTGATTTGAGGTTTTCCTTTTATGTATTCTCGCCGTGTGTATGGCTGACCATTGCCACGGCTATAATTAGCACCATACATTAGATTTACTAAGTTTTAACATATATTTAATGCTTAAACTATTTCTAATGGTTGGCATTAGGATCAGAGTTTAAAATAAATGCTAAATTAATTCGTGGAGTAACTGTCATTGATGATGATGATACAATATCTGCATTGACAAATAAAGGATATGGCGATACTAACAATAATTTTTTTTTTTAAAACCATTTGAATCATTATATCTTTTATATTGCAACCAACTCAATCTAATCAAAAATAAGAAACATGTAGATTTTAGCTCATTTATGGAAATCTGTATAAAACAAGATGAAAATATTCTTACTAAATTCTTAATCTACCGTGATCTAAGAACAAAAGGTTATGTTGTCAAAGATGGTTTTGGATTTGGTTCTGATTTCAGAGTTTATGAACGTGGCACATTTGGTGAAAAAGGCTCTAGGTATATAATATTTGGATTTGATGAAGGTAAACAAGAAAAAATACATAAACTACAAAAAAAAATTGATCAAATAATACTTATGGGTAAAGAACCAATAATCGCAGTTATCGAAAGAAGAGGTGAGATAATTTACTATAAAATTTCTAAAATAGATTTCATGACAAATACAGCTGCTATGGATTTAAAATTGGTTTTATGATGTATTCGTAGCCCAATCCACAGCATATTTTAGCAAACTTTTTTTTTCAGCTTCCAAGAAATCATATACTCGAACATATTTTATTTTATTATTCCATAATTCATCAAAATCTTTTGTTTTTATATTTATTCTGGATTTATCTGCCCATGAAGTAAATACATCTATTGATTCAAAATTTCTACTTTGATAATCGAATGCTTCGTTAGAGGTACCGATAAATGCTACTATGTTATTATGGACATCTTTAAAAATCCCCATTTTTTCTGCAAATACTCCATCCAATTTCTCAGATCTTGGGATCGCAATTTTCAATTTGAATTTCTTATTGTTTATGATATATTGCAACATATTGAGTTTATCATTTTTTACGATGTCTTTGTCATTAGAATTAATTTTTTGATGGTAAAAAAGCTTAGATAATATGTTTAAATCAGATGATCTAAATTTATTTCCAGTGATTATTTTTATCATTGCATTTTTATCGTTAAAATTTTGAAAGCCAAATGAAAGAGTGATCAAACTTTTTATTGTTACGTATTCTATACATCTTTCATAGATGATCGAATTACTTAAACAGGGAAGAAAAAATTCAGAAATTAAATCATGTTTATCTGATCTATATTGATATTTGAGTATTAATTTTCGTAAGTTCAATATTATGATAAATCTAGATCAGTATTTAAATTACTGATTGATTATTAATGCTCCTGCCGGGATTTGAACCCGGGATCATTGCCTTGAGAGGGCAATATGCTTAACCTGTCTACACCACGGGAGCATCAGTATGTGAATGATTATGTCATTAAATTAAAGTTTGATAATATTTATTATTGTGACCCACATAATTCATAAATCGTTTAAATATAAACTGGTATATGGAAGATTTTAGTACGTTATTAAATAAATTATCTCAATCCAATTTTCCATCTGCCATAGGAGGCTGTAAAAATTATAAACATAATTTTGATTGCTGCGAATATAATATCACAATATTCAATGATTATTATCATGATGATATTGTGATACAGACTTATGATGGATATATGATCAAATTACATCATGGTAGTATTGGTGACACTAGATCCAACATTTTAATATTATGTGATGATATGAAAATTATCAATGACCCAAACTGGGATTTAAAAATATTTTTATCTAAAATAAATAAAAACATGGATAAAATATCTAACGATCACATAAAAAATTGTTTGATTAATTCTATCTTCTATGCAATTAAAACTAAATTTTGTATAAAGTCGTCTGATCCATACTCTCCATTTTGGAAAAAATGTAGTGCGTTGTTTATTTTGGATGCATTATTAATAATTAATTCATGTAAGCTAAGTCCGACACACATTCTAGAATACGCTCATAATTTTAAATACAATAAAATTAATTCACAATTATCTATACTCAATGATTGTATGGGCATTGAGAGAGCTACAACTTCATTGCTGTCTAGAATGTATAAATCAACAATATGCCTATCTGCTCAACTACAAAAAAACGACTCTAAAATAATTCAAGCAAAATATAATTATATGATCAAGAATTCTTTACTTTCTAATTGTTATTTATATTTAGTATATATAAACAGAAAAAATCTACTGGAATTAGAACCTGTACTACATAATAATACACATATATACTACATGTTGAAAAATGGTTTTGATATTGAAAACAATGTGCTGGAAATTTTTAAACAGGCGGAAATTATTCAAAATGTCGCAAACGACTTATTAAATCATCATTCTCGTATTTGGTAACTTTTTATAACCCATGAACAAATATTTTAATAATGGTAGATCAAGCATGTGGGTGCGAAGCTGATTCTGGAGATCCAAGTTATCAATGTGATTGCGGAATGCAGGGCACTTGTATCTGTAGCGTAGATTGTACATGTACAGATTCTGTTTGTCAAGCAGCTGTACAACAATTAAAGAGTTAACCCAAACATATTTTTTTTAATTATTTTTCATCGAAACCCCAAGACTTCACCAAATCTTTTCTAAATTTCTCTGACTGTTTCTCGTTTAACGTTTCTCCACAGTTTTTATGGGTGGGAACTACAATCATTCCATCTAATTTAAATTCTACTTCATAGATGTGAACATTTGAGCAATTACACATATCTGTGTTGATGGTTATACCTCTATATTTCTTATTTGAAACCTTTAACTAGGGATTAACTTTCAATTCTACATGGAAATGAAGTTAATGTATATAATTATGCTTATGACTTTATTATCGTCTTCGTCAATTCTTACTGCTTATGCTCAATACATTCCTGGAGGAATTCAAAATGATGGTACATGGTATGCTGGCGAAGGACTCAAACAAGGAGATTATTTCAACTATTCTATGTGTTATTTTGAATATAAGAATTGTAGTCAATTTGAAATGAAATTTTGGGTTGTAGGAGAAATCACAGATGGCAGTGAAGAAAAATGGCTATTAGATGTGGTTGTTATTGATGGTAATAAAATAATTCGTGGTGATATGGAAATAGGTAAAATAGCTCCTGAACCAACAGGCGGTACTGATAATCTCTCTGTTTATAGAGATGCATACAAGTCAACATTAGTATGGTTATCTGCATATGCAACTGCTCCTACTGGCGATTTATTAGGTAAAGGCCCTAAAAGCTTTTCACAACCTTCTTGGGGTAAAATCGCATCTATTGGAGGCGATCAAATAATGCCTACTGCATCGCAGACTATTTCTGTTCCCGCAGGCCAATTTGATAGCGTACTTATCACTTGGAAAAGCGGTACTACAAATAAAATATGGGTTGTTGATGATTTTCCATTCCCAATTAAAGCAGATGCGTTTGTTCAAGTATCTCAAGGAATTCCACCACAACTTTATAAATTCGAATTATTGGAATATAAAGAACATATAACATCGAATCCATTTTCAGGAATAATAAGCACAGTAGATCAAAATAAACAGTTAGGGTGTCTCCAAGATTATGAATTCGTAAAAGATAGACAAAACACTAATACATTTACTATGATAGTTGAATATAAATATGGACCGTCCAATCCAAAAGCTGGATGCGAAATAGAATGGTTTATTGACTTTAAAAGACTTGTTAATGAAAGCGAACATGAATCAGAAGTACATTTTGATATATTGGTTGTAGATCCAAATTCTGAACAATTGGTTGTCACTAGATCTATTGCACAAGAAGAAGGGCGTCAGAAACTTTTTACAACATTGGGCCAAGATCATAGATTCACCACAGTTAAAGAATCTGGAACTTCATCTCAATACGCAATAATCGTGTATGGTACAGGACCTGAACAAATAGTTCCTCCACCTGAAGAATTGGGATGGATATTAATAGATATAAACTTAGATGCATCTGTGGCTGAAAATAATACTGGCAATATTACCGAAAACACTACTGATATAGAAATAATCCCAATACCGGATTGGATAAGAAATAATGCTGGATGGTGGGCAGACGGCAAAATCCAAGATCAAGATTTTGTGTCTGGTATAGAATATTTGATCAAAGAAAATATAATAGAAGTTTCTATTACATCTGCACAAAATATGACAACTGTCTCCGAGATCCCTGATTGGATAAGAAATAATGCTGGATGGTGGGCAGACGGCAAAATCCAAGATCAAG
>WTHC01000046.1:12713-14923 GCA_011523285.1 Nitrosopumilaceae archaeon
ATTTTGTGTCTGGTATAGAATATTTGATCAAACACAAATTAATTTCTATTACTAATTAATAGAATTTGATTCAAACTAAAATCATTTATTCAATTTTAATAATATGTTGCATATTTGGTGCATTGTATTTAATTCTGATTAATAATTTAAATATTGATGAATCAAAAACTATCCCTCGTTTTGTTTCAACTTGGGAAATGGGCAAAGGCAGTGAATATGAATCTACTATTAAATATTATATAGATAATTATGATGATGATTATCAGTTGTTAGTAATTCTTATGCCTGAAAAAACACAAGCAATTAATAATAATTTATTGCATGTTAAAATAATAGATACTGAAAAAAATATAGCTCTTAAATCCATATTATACTTAACTGATGATTATATAATACAACATAATGATGATGACGATAACATTAGATCTTATATTAATATATTAAAAAACACTATATTTTCAAAGCAAGATATCAACTCACGTCAGAAATATCTAATTGACAATTCGTCATGGGGGAAAACGTTTGTTGGGAAATTAACTCCAAGCCTAAATGTTGCAAATGATATTGTAGAACTTACATTCGGTAACTTAAATACATTCAAAGTTAATTATGAAATAGGAAGTCATTATAATGCATTTTTTATAGTTGATAACATCCCCATTCCAATAATGGCAAAATACTACGATATTGATGGCAATGTGCAATATTCTTATAATTTATTATCTTTTGATATGACGTATGAACCATTATATAATCTATATACGTTCACTAGCAACCATTCTGCAAATTCTATAATCTCATTATTACATTTACACCATAAATGAAATGAATGTGGTAATATATCCAATCTACCATGATCTAGAAAAATTTTCAATCCTTCTTTTCCTTCATACATATATGCATCTTTGATTGTAGCATTTGGGAATATTTTTTTTATTTGAATTTTGATCATGTTTCTATCTATAAAAAATCTTTTACGTGTTCTATCAATTATTACACTGATATTTTCTTGTCCATAAGATTCAAAATCGTAAATTTTCTTTTTCTCTGGAAAATTAAGTAATATACGTATACCGTATTTCTTGTTAATATCTGAACATAAATCATTTATAATTGAGTAGCTTAATGCTGGATTATTTTGTAATGCTATTTTAATATCTTTGAGATTATTATGTAATTGAATTTGTAAGTCAGTTATTATTTTTTTGAAATTATTCATTTGAATAATATTTTATGAAACAATATAAAATAGTTCATATTAATATGATTATGGCATTGCCATTAGATCAAAATAATTTATCACATGATGAATATTCTGAAATGGCTACCAGTGTAACTGATTATAAAAACACATGTGTAAATTTTATACATGAGATTTCTCAAGATTATCTAGCTTGGGTGGATTATTATAAACTCCCATTGATCGAAGATACAAAAAGAAGAACTTCGATTGCCTCCATTGTCAAAAAAACTAGTTTGTGGATAAACAATGCAGCTAATACGATAAAAGGAGTTGATATAGTAATGAATGACGGAATTCAGAAAATGGCAGAAGCTACAGCTGGATATCCGTTCCAACTGGGTGTTTTTGTTAATAAAAAAGCCAGTTATACAATTGCTCACCAAGGCATAATACATGTAAACTTGAAATCATCTGGAAGATCTACACGTAAAACCAAACTTGGTTTTTACCAAAAAAATAATCAATTTAGAATAGAAACTACTGGCACTGCATTTTTTGAAAATGATATTAATATGAACGAATTTCATTTTATGGATATTGATTTGAAACTCAATGCATTGCAATGCATATCCTATGACGTAATATCTTTTACAATAATTGTATCTGAATTTGAAAAAAATCAGGAAATCGATAGACGGGGAATTACAACAATAATTAAGATATCGTGACCTCTAAAATTATTCTTTTTTCGTGACTACGTACGTCTTTGTTATATTTAATTTCAGAAATTTTTTTCATTAATTCTTTATCATTTTGTAATTTAGATTTACCTTGATATGTCTTATTTTTATATTCAATAATTACTGTTGAATTTATTAACATATTTTGTAACCAATCGCTATTTAAATTACGCCTTGAAAAATATAATTTGTTTTGATACTTCACAGCTCTTAATTGCACAGAATGATTTTTACCAGTTTTTCTACCGATAGTTGTTAATAAAACTATGAAACTAGTACCGTTAACC
>WTHC01000005.1 GCA_011523285.1 Nitrosopumilaceae archaeon
GAATAGAATTAAACATAAATAAAACTAAAAAATCAATTAATAAGATCATATTTGACGAAGGTATTAAAAACCATATTTATTTACGTACTTTAGGTAATGTGGTGATGTTAGTACCGCCGTTAATAATTTCAAAAAGCGAGATAACTTTTTTGGTAGATAATGTGATACATACTATTAATAATGTTGCAAAACAGCTTAATTTTCAAGCTCAACCATAACAAATTTTAATTGGGATTAAATAATTAATCAATATGGATGATTATGAATTTATTTCATTATGCGAAGACAAAGTTTTAAATAATAAAAAAATAACCAATGAAGAAGCATCAATATTAATGAATATTCCTGACGATTTATTGTCTGTTTTATCTGATTCTGCCAATAGAATAACTCGTAAATTTCATGGTACAAAAATAGATATAGAACAGCTAACCAATATTAAAAAAAACCAATGTAGTGAAAATTGTTCTTTTTGTAGTCAATCTGCATTTTTTGATACAGATGTAAATAGCCATGATTTATTATCGGAAGAAGAAATTATGCAACAGGCAAAAAAAGCATATGAGAATGGTGCAGAATCATATTGTTTAGTGGCTGCATGGAGACAGCCTACAGATGAATATTTGACAAAAATATGCAACATTATTTCAAAAATTAAGAAAAAATACAATATTGAAATTGAATGTAGTTTAGGATTTTTAACATTAGATCAAGCACAAAAACTGAAATCTGTAGGTGTAAAAAGATATAACCACAATCTTGAAACATCTAGATCGAAATTTTCAGATATATGTACTACTCATACATATGATGATAGAATCAATACTCTCACCATAGTTAGGAGTGCAGGTCTTGAAGTATGCACAGGTGGAATTTTAGGCATAGGTGAAACTAGAGAACAAAGATTGGAATTAATTTTAGATGTAGCTTATTTTTCACCTGAAGAAGTTACAATCAATTTATTAATTCCCATTGCAGGAACGCCATTAGAATACCAACAACCATTATCAATACATGAAATATTACGAGCATTTGCAATCACTAGATTTCTTTTACCAAGATCTATTATCAAGATATCTGGTGGGCGTGAAATTAATTTAATTGATAATGGCGAAAAATTATTATTGAGTGGGGCTAACGGAATTATTAGCTCTGGTTATTTGACAATAGGAGGAAATAATATAAACCAAGATATCAAAATGATAAAAAAAATTGGTCTTGAAACGTGATCTAAAATTTATAGATGACATAATAACAAAAATAAAATATAATAATACTTATAGAAAATTAAAATTTGGTAACATTATAGGTAAATATGTAAATATAGATGGAAAAAAACTGTTGAATTTATGTTCAAATAATTATTTGGGTATTGAAAATACCAATATAAAAACGATTGAAAATACTGAGTGTTTCTCTAGATCTATAATCAACAATCCACTTTTTAAAATATTGGAATCAAAACTAGCCAACCATAAAATATACGAACGTGCATTGATTTATCCAACTGGATATATGGCCAATATTGGTATAATTCCAACAATAATTCAACAAAATGATATAATTTTAAGTGATGAACTTAATCATGCTAGTATAATAGACGCATGTAAATTGTCTAATGGAAAAATTTTGGTGTACAAACATAATGATATGGAGGATCTGGAATCCCAAATCAAGTTAAAGCGAAAACGCACATTCATAATAACTGAAGGGATTTTTAGTATGGATGGAGATTTTGCAAATTTGAAACAAATTGTTGAAATTGCCAATAAAAAAAATGCTTTTGTTATAATGGATGATGCTCATGGAGATTTTGTAGTTGGTGAAGATGGTAGAGGATCTGCAAATTATTTACATGTTGATAAAAATATAGATGTATACATAAGTAGTTTAAGTAAAGGACTCGGATGTTTTGGTGGGTATGTTGCATCAAAAAACAATGTAATTGAATTATGCATTAATAGATCTAGATCATTTATATATACATCTGCATTACCATCGCAATTAATCAATTTAGCATTAAAAAGATTAAAATCTAATAGAGAAACATACAGAAAAAAATTATGGCAGAATGTCAATAAATTAAAAATTGGGTTAAAAAAATCAGGCTACCAAATAAATTCAAAATCCCAAATAATTCCTATCACTATTGGTGATGAACAAAAAACAATTGAATTCAGTAAATATTTATTAAATAATAATATATACGCCGTTCCCATAAGATATCCTACAGTAGCTAAAAATACAGCAAGGATAAGAATTTCTGTCACATCTAATTTTTCAAAACAAGAGATCGAAAATATTATAAATATTTTCGATTATGGAACATATAAATTTAAATTAAATTAGTAATTCATATCTATTCCATAAAACATAGGGGAACCAATAACAAATGACAATAATATTATGCTAGCTAATAATACACTAACTACAATGAATCTTTTATTCATGTACAATAATATTATATTATATATTTAACTATTGTAAAAAATTAACATCATGTATCTGCATAACATGTAACCATAGTTACATTTATCATAGTAACAAATTTGTTAAATTGAATTTACGAAATTAAATTCGGTAAATTAAATTGGTATTGAATAATTGGAATAAATCAAAAAATAACGAGAGTTTATCTCAAAAAGTATTAGACAAAGTCAAAAATAATATCCCAATAAAAAGTAAATTGGATATCGCACAAAAAAAACTTCAATATCAAGTTTCCAAATTGGAATATATTCATGAAAAATTACAGAAAAAAAACGATTATATATTTAAAAAAATTGTAACTGCCCAAAAAATTAACAATAAAACATATGCAAAAGCATATGCTGTGGAACTTTCTGAAATTCGAAAAATGAAAACCATGGTAAATAACGCCAAAATTGCTATGGAACAAATTCAAATAAGGTTAAATACAATTTCTGAGTTAGGAGATATAGTTGTAACTTTAAGTCCATGTATGTCCATAATAAAAGGTCTAGGAAATACGTTGAATGAAATAGTTCCAGAAACTAATTCTTCCATGCAAGATCTTTCACAAACATTAAATGATGTATTATCAAGTTCGTCTATATCAAAACAAGACGAAGTTATCAATCATAAAAATAATGAAGACACATTAGCTATATTAGAAGAAGCACAATCAGTAATAGAAAAAAATGCAAAAGACAATATACCTGAACTTCCAAATTCTCTCACGCAAGAAAAACATTTAATCACAAAAAGTAAATTGGCATAATTAATAATATCGCAAATGGCTATATTATTTGCAGATCAAATTCAAAGCTTTTTTTATTCTATAAATAGTACTATTACTGTAACCCATTTTTTTATAATTTTTTAGTAATAAATCCCAATTTTTTAATCTCCATTTTGCTTGTTTAATTGTTAAAGAGTGTGTTTCTTTTCTAATTATACTTTTTCTACCAACTTTTAGTGTTCCAGCATCGTTTGCTAACCATCTATTATGTGCAAATTTTAAACCGATCAATATTTCTTTAACTGGTATTTGTAAAAAATATTTTTTAATTAATTCAGTCTGAATTTTTGTAGGTTTATCTATGGTGGATATATTTATACGATATTTAATTATTGACATTTTAATTTATTAAATAACAATTAATTATTAAAATAACCCTTTTGTATAAAAATAATATTTACATACATTTTACATACATATATAAGTTAACAGTGTAAGAAATCTAATAACGAGTTTTTACAAGCTGTATTATACAATGCAAACCCAAAAACGATGCATGCAAATATAGTTAAAGGAATAACAACTAAAAAATTTTCTTTGTTCCACATGTTTACTAAAAGGTATACCGATATTAAAATCTAAAATTTAGTTTATTAATACTAAACGTAGATTATCATTTTGCCACGCGTAGTACGATTTTGTAACAATTTAACCATATTACGAGGAAGTGAAAATGCAGATTTGTTGCAGTTTATTGCCAATGTACGAGAGCATGTATAATTACTTTTACGTAGTACAATATCTTGAGTATGAGTAAATGACATATTATTATTTCCATTGCCCACAACATGAAATGAAATATTATTTACAACGATATTAATTTTAATTATAGAATGTGAGTCACATAATTTGTTTTTTAATATGGTTGGAAAATCTACACAACTATAATTTGCCTTTACTCCTATTATACAATCCCCTCTAATTGTAAGATCTTTGTCTTTAGTTATTTCAATGGTATTTTTATGTGTAGAACGTATATTTTCATGTCCATAAAAATCTATTTCAAATTTCATATTCTAATATGACTAAATTTAAATTAAACATTAAAATCAATCTATTTGATTTGTTACCAGCACAACAAGGTTACGATAGAGCAATTACTGTTTTTTCTCCAGATGGACGGTTATACCAAGTAGAATATGCAATAGAAACAGTTCGAAGAGGAACTATTGCAATAGGAATAAAATGTAAAAATGGAATTATAATTGCGGTTGAAGAAAAACCACGAAAGCTTCAAATTGCACATACATCACAAAAAATATTTCAAATAGATGATCATATTGGTGTTGCAGCGGCTGGATATATTCCAGATGCAAGAAATCAAGTAGATAGTGCACGTTTTTTTGCACAAAGTAATAGATTAATATATAATGAACCTGTTGATGCTGAAGCAGTAGCAAAACATTTAGCTGATCAATGTCAACAATTTACTCAATATGCAGGAGTACGTCCTTTCGGAGTAGCTTTAATCATTGGAGGTGTAGTAGACAACAAATGTTCTTTGTATCTAACAGATCCTAGTGGAACTTATATACCATATGATGCTGTTGCAATTGGATCAGGCTCCGAAAAAGTTACTGAATTTTTTGAGAAAAAATATACTTCAGAAATAACTTTAGATGAAGCATCAATATTAGCAATATCTGCTATTTATATTACAAGTGAAGACAAAGATAATGCAAAGTATATAAAAATGTCTAAAATAAATTTAGATAGTAAAATATTTGAAAATATCTCTGATGATAAAATTAATATGTTTTCACAAAAAGCTAAAGAAAGCTATAATTCAAATAAATGAAAATGTAATTCATAGTAATGAAGTTTTCAATCGCTATTCCAAATTCTTCATTAGCTGATGAACAAACACAACGTAATAAAACAAAAAAAATATCACAAATCGCACGTGCTTGTGCTATATTTCAGATACATACTATTTTTATATATGAGGAAAATAAGTTGTACAGAACAGATTGTTGGTTCATGATTAAAATTTTCAGATATATTGACACTCCGCAATTTTTACGTAAAAAACTATTTTCAAAAGAAGATGAATTAAAATATGCTGGAATTACAATGCCATTAAAAATTCCTAGCCATAATACAATAAACAAATTACAAAATATAGAACCTGGAAATATTAAAGATGGCATAATTTTTAATTATCACCATAAAAAATTTATTGATATTGGAATTGGTATATTGAAATATTTCGGTAAAAAACCAATAGGTAATAGAATTCAAATACAATTTAAGAGTAATTATCCAAATTTAGAATACAAAGAAATAGATCCCAAAGATATTAAAGAATATTGGGGATATAATATCAAAACTAAAAAAAATCTTTTAGAGTTTTTATATTCTTGGAAAGGCGATATAATTTTGACATCTAAGAAAGGAAACATAGCAACAATTCAACAATTACAAAAATATAAAGAAAAAAATGAGGAACTGTTAATTGTTTTTGGAACAATAAATAAAGGTTTACATGAAATTTTGGGAAATAAAATTTACAATATTCCAAATTCAAAAATCTTAAATTTTTTTCCAAAACAAAAGACTGAAACTGTAAGATTAGAAGAAGCGATTGGAGGTGTTTTATCTATTTTGAATATTTTTAATTAATATAGATCCATCATCGATTAAGAATAGATTATATAGTAGAATTTATTACTTCGATTGATTATGGGACATAGAAAACATAGCCAACCTAGAAGAGGTAGTCTTGCATATCTTCCTCGTGGAAGGGCTAAAAGCATGGAGGCAAAAATACGAAATTGGCCAACAGGTAATACAAACAATACGCCAAAAATTATAGGCCATGCCGGATTCAAAGTAGGTTGTGTTCAAATAGCAAGCATAGATGATAGAGAAAAAACTCCAAATGCAGGCAAACAAATTATAGGCATTGGGACAATAATAGCTACACCGCCTGCAATTATTATTGGAGCTAGAGGATATGCTAACGATAACAAAGTTTATGATATTTTTGCTTTGGATCTACCTAAAGAAATAACCAAATATATTAAAATCAAAAAAGATAACGATCTTTCCAAATTTGAAAAATTGTTACATGAGATTAAAAAATTATTTATTATTATATTTATAGTACCTAACAAAATAGGACTTCCACAAAAAAAACCATTTATTTTCGAAGTTGGTATTAGTGGAGGAGATATAAAAAACCAAATAGAATATATTAAAACTATGTTAGGTAAATCTCTCAAGATAGATGAAGTTTTTGAACCTGGTATGAAAATAGATGTAGCCGCGATAACAAAAGGTAAAGGTTGGGAAGGGCCTGTTACCAGATGGGGAGTTAAGAGAAAACAACATAAATCAAGAAAAAGCGTTCGAGAAGTTGGATCTTTAGGACCTATTTCGCCTCAGAATGTAATGTACACAGTACCACGTGCAGGACAAAGAGGATTTCATCAAAGAACTGAATATAATAAAAGAATTATGGTGATGAATAATATTGATAATACAGAATTTAAGATCAATCCTGACAATGGATTTAAACATTTTGGGTTTGTGAGGGGAGACTATATTATAATTAATGGATCTGTACCAGGTACTACTAAACGTTTAATCAAATTGCGAGCACAGATGAGATGTTTACAAAAAAAAATTAACAAACCAAATATATTGAGTGTTATTACATGAAATCAGTAATTTTATCTATGGATGGAAATATAGAGAAAGAAATAGAATTGCCAAGAATTTTTTCTCTGCGTATAAACCACAAGTTAATCCACAAAGCATTTGTGAATCTTAATTCTCATCAATTTCAAAAACAAGGAAGGCATAATAGTGCTGGAATGGATGTTTCTGCAAGTACATTAAATCCTCCAACTGGCCACGGGCAGTCTAGAATTGCAAGAATACATAGTGGTGGAGGTGGCAGACAAGGACAAGCTGGAGGAGTAGCATCAGTAAGAGGCGGAAGACAAGCACATCCTCCAAAAAGTGAGAAAATAATTTATAAAAAATTAAATAAAAAAGAAAATAAATATGCATTATGTTTAGCCATGGCTGCAACTACTTCAAAACAATACGTACAAAATCGTGGCCATAAAATTGATAAAATAAAATATTTCCCAATAATAATATCAGATCAAATAGAATCTTTGACAAAAACATCAGAAATTAAATCAATAATTACTAATCTAAATTTAATAGATGATATAAATCGATTAAAATCACGAAAAATACGTACAGGAAAACCATCATATCGTGGCCGCAAAAATAAAAGAGGAAAAAGTGTGTTAATAGTTACTAAAAATCCAAAAAATTTATTTAAAGCATGTGGTGCCTTGCCTGGAGTAGATGTCAGAGCAGTAAATCATCTAAGCATTTTAGATTTAGCACCTGGATCTCAAATTGGAAGATTAACTATGTATAGTAAAAATGCAATAGAAGAAATAGCAAAGATCAAACTCACAAAATTATCAGTATTGGAGAAAATATCATGAATACTTCAACAGCACTAAAAATAATATTGAAACCACATATAACAGAAAAAACATTTGCAATGATTGAAAATGATAAAAAAATATGCTTCATTGTAAAAAATACATCTAATAAAAATGAAATAGCAGAAGCAATTAATTCGTTATATAACGAAAAATGTATAAAAATCAATGTAAATCGAACTTTGTATGGTAAAAAAGCATTTGTGAAATTTGAAACTGTAGAAAAAGCTAGAGATCTAGCAACAAAAATAGGTATGCTATAAATGTTAGTTAATAGATGTGAATTATAAATGGTACGTGAATTCAAATATTATGGAATTGCGTTGGAAGAACTGCAAAACCTCCAATTAGAAAAATTATTTCAGGTATTTCCAGCTAGACAAAGACGTTCTTTGACACGAGGAATAACTGATGGAAAAAGAAAATTAATAGAAGAAATAAAATTATTAAAAACTGGAAAATTGAAAACTTCTATTAAAACACATATACGTGATTTAATAATTTTACCATACATGACAGGTATAACTATAAATGTTTTTTCAGGAAAATCTTTTGTTCCTGTCAACATAATTCCAGAGATGATTGGTCATTACATAGGAGAATATGTAATTACAAATAAACGAGTACAACATGGAGCTCCTGGAGTAGGTTCCTCTAGATCTAGTTTATACGTACCATTAAAGTGATCGTCATGAGTAAATTTCGTTATTCATTTCAACACTATGATTCTAAGAAGCATGTAAAAGCATCTTTGCGTGAAAAAGGGATTTCACATAAACATACACGTGAAATTGCAATAACTATAAAAGGATTACAAGTTGACAAAGCGAAAGAATATTTAAATTCTGTAATTACTAAGAAACGTGCAGTGCCATTTAAAAGATATAATAAACATGTGGGACATAGATCAGACCCAAGGATTATGTCAGGTAGGTATCCACGCAAATCTGCAACAGAAATAATAAAATTATTAGAAAATCTAGAAGCTAATGCCGAGTATAAAGGCATGGATTTAGATAAATTAAAAATAATAAATGCCACAGTACATAAAGGTACATGTATCAAAAGATTTATTCCACGTGCTATGGGTAGATCTTCTCCAAATAATAATTTTTTAACACATGTAGAATTAGTGGCTCAGGAATTATGATATGTCGTCTGTAAAAAATGTCCTAAAAGACAATTATAATTCAATGTTATTAAGGGATTTTTTAAAAAATCGGATTAAAGATTCCGGGTTTTCTCATGTAGATATATCAAAAATGCCAACAGGCACTAGAGTAACATTACACGTAACAAGACCAGGTATAGTTATAGGAAAAAAAGGCTCCGGAATAAAAGAATTAACTTCAAAATTAGAACATGAATTTGGTTTAAAAAATCCACAAATTTCTGTAATTGAGATTGAAAAACCAGAATTGTCTCCCAACGTTATGTGTAATAGATTAGCATCACATATAGAAAGAGGTATTGCATTCAGAAGGGCAACCATGTGGACAATACAGCAAATAATGGAAAAAGGAGCAATGGGAGTACAAATCACAATTTCTGGAAAATTACGCGGAGATAGATCATCTTTTGAAAAACATTCGTCTGGAATTTTACCACGATCAGGCAACCATGCAGACAGTATTGTAGATGAAGATATATCACACGTACAAACACCGATGGGATTAGTAGGAATACAAATCAAAATTGCAAAGAAAGAAAAAGTTAATGAAGAGATTAAATACATTGTTGCAAATGACGATAGTGATAAAAATAAGTCAGATAATAAAAAGATAATTTCACATAATAAACAAAATAAATCACAAACACAAGAAAACTCTAAAAAAGATACTAAAGTACAAGGAGGAAAATAGTATAATTATGCCCAAACTAAAAATGAAAATAATCAGAGAATTAAATGAAAAAGATCTAAAAGAAAGAATCCATCAAGCACGCATAGAATTAATTAAATTCCAGGTAGAATCTTCAAAAGGTACACTTAAAAAAAACAGTGGAAAAATAAAACCATTAAAAAAAGAAATTGCCAGACTAATGACTCAATTAAATAAAATAAAAATCCAATGAGAACAATAAAAAATATAAAAATGCACGAAATGATAGGATTAAAAACTAAAATAATCGATTCTACAGATCAGAATATGATAGGATTAAGTGGCACGATTATTAATGAAACACAACATATGATATTTATTAATACACCAAAAGGTTTAAAAAAAATTCCAAAAATGCACAATATTTGGGAATTTTATTTAACTGATACAACAACAACTACAATAATAGGAAATGATATTAATAGACGGTCAATGGAAAGAGTACGTGGTTAAATAGAATTGGTAAAAAATATTGGATTAAATATAAAAATACCAAATGAAATATGTTCAGATAAACATTGTCCATTTCATGGAAATTTATCTTTACGCGGAAAATTATTTGATGGTAAAATTGTTAGTATTAAAACAAGTAAAACAGTAGTCTTACAAAAAGAAGCTCCTATAAGATTTAATAAATTTAAACGATATGGTAGAGGAAAGAATACAGTACATGCGCATTTACCACCTTGTATCAAAATCAGTAGTAACATACATGCAATAACTGCAGAATGTAAACCTATTTCGAAATCAGTTTCCTTTGTAGTAGTGGGAGTTAAGTAAAAAAATGGTAAAAAGTAGAGCGGTATCTGCTAAAGGAGTGCAAGAATTTCGACCATACGTAACACGTTCTTTACCAATAGGATCTCAAATTATATGTGCAGATAACACAGGCGCTAAAATATTAGAAATTATCATGGTCAAAAAATCCAAAACAAGAGTGTCAAGAATGCCATCAGGATCAGTTGGAGATTTTGTTAGCGTGGTAGTAAAGAAAGGACCAGCAGAATTAAAAAAACAGATATACGGAGCTGTAATAATAAGACAAAAATATCCAATAAGAAGATTGAATGGTAGTAGAATATCTTTTGAAGATAATGCAGCAGTATTAATTACTCCAGAAGGCGAAATAAAAGGAACAGATATTAAGGGACCTGTAGCTATCGAAGCATCAGAAAAATGGCCAAGAATAGCTAATTTAGCATCGATAGTGATATAATGAAAAACAATATTAAATTATCCAAAAACAATTTGCAAAGTTTGTTATCAAAAACGTTAAGAAAAAAATACAAACGAAGAAATTTAAGATTAAGAATTGGCGATATGGTAAAAGTAATGAGAGGAGAATATAAAGGAGTTGATGGAAAAATATTAAAAATCTTATTAAAAAAATCTAAAATTTCTATAGAAGGCATAAAACGAGAAAACAGCAAAGGCGAAAAAGTAAATGTAAATATACACTCTTCCAATGTTGTTATAACCAGTATAAACACAGATGATAAACTACGAAAAAATAAATTACAAAACTTAGATAATAATAAAATTAACGACTAAATTGACACGAATAACAGGAAATAAAAAACTCAAACGTCAAATGGCCCCAGTTTTTTGGGGGTTAGATAGAAAAAACAAAAGATTTGCGATTACTGTTAAGCCAGGCCCTCATAAAAAAAACTATTCTATTCCAATAGCTGTGTTACTTAGAGACAAATTGAAGCTTGCATCTACGTTAAGAGAATGTAAATCAGTTATTTATAATGGCAAAATCATTATAGATGGAATAACAAGAAAATCACTGCATCATGGGGTAGGATTAATGGATATAATAGAATTGAATAAAGTTTTAGACATATATAGACTAATACCAGTTCACGGCAAAATGCTGTCTGCAATTAAAATACCCAAAGAAGAAAAATCCAAAAAAATTATTAAAATTATTAGTAAAAACACAATTAAAAAAAACAAAATACAAATTGGTTCTCACGATGGTAGATCAATAATCACAGATTTAAAAGTAAATGTTGGCGATTCTTGTTTAATAACAGTTCCACAACAAGAAATATTACATGTTCTGAAATTAGAGAAAAATTGTAAGATATTGATAATTAGAGGGACGAATGCTGGAAAAACAGGAACTGTAGAAGAGATAAAAAATGGCACATTTTTATTACCAAAACAAGTTACAATAAACTTAGGTAATAACAAAATAGAAATTCCTTTAGATATAGTAATGGTTATTGGGAAGGATAAGCCCGTATTAACAATAAAGTAAGAAATGTCTGAAATTAATGTTATGAAAAAAATCTTTTTAGATAAAATTGTTTTGAATATTAGCACTGGTAAATCTGGAAGTATACTAGAATCTGCAAAGATTGCACTTGATCAAATTACTAATAAAAAATCTTGTGTTCGTAATGCAAAACGTGCACAAAGGGACTGGGGTGTTCGAAGTGGAGAACCAATAGCTGCAGCAGTAACTATGAGAAAAAATGAAGGAGTTCAATTATTAAAACGTCTTTTAATAGCTAAACAAAATCAAATTCAAGATAAATCTTTTGATAATTTTGGTAATGTTTCATTTGGTATTAAAGAACATATAGATATTCCAGATATAAAATATGATCCACGTATAGGTATTTTCGGATTAAATGTATCAATATCACTATCAAGATTAGGTTTCAATATTAGATTTAAACGTAATATTAAAAAAATTGGCCGTACACACAAAATTACATCTGATGAAGCAAAAAAATTTATGATTAAAGAATTTGGTGTAAAGATATATTGATAAAAGATAGATCTTATGAATTTACTGGAAGGAAAAAACATAAATTTGGTAGAGGTTCACGATGGTGTAAAAGATGCGGTGATTATACAGCAGTAATACAAAAATATGATTTATATATATGCAGGAGATGTTTTAGAGAAGTTGCATGTTCGCTAGGATTTAAGAAAAATATGTGATGATGTGAATTGCCGTCTACCAATATATTATCAAATTTGTTTGTAACATTATACAACTCAGAATCTAGAAGAAAACGTAGTTGCATAGTACTACCAACATCAAAACTAGCTATAGAAGTATTAAAAACATTACAAAAATATGAATATGTTGGAGAATTTGAACATATAGATGATAAACGTGGAGGAAAATTTAAAATAGAATTACTAGCTAAAATTAATAAATGTGGAGCTATATCTCCCAGATTTAAAGTAAAAAGTGGCGAATATTATAAATGGGAACATGTATATCTTCCTGCATATTATAAGGGTATTTTAGTTGTCACTACAAATCATGGTGTGATGTCACATCATGATGCGTCTAATAAAAGGATTGGAGGTTTCTTAATTGGTTATGCGTACTAAAACTGATTATTTTGAAGAAATAATTAACATTACAGATAATATAACGATTAAACAAAATAAAAACCATTTACATATTACAGGACCGTTAGGCACCACTTTCAAAAATTTTAGAAAGATTCCCATTATTTTCAATTTAAACAAAAATGAACTACATATTCAAACAACTGATAATAAAAAAAAAGATTATGCTATTTTACACACAGTAAAATCAACAATCATGAATTTAATTGATGGATTAACCACAGGTTATACAATTAAAATGAAAATAGTATATTCACATTTCCCAATTTCAATAAAAATTAAAAATAATGAAATACACATAGAAAATTTTATAGGTGAACGACATCCACGAATAGTAAAAATACATGGAAATACTAAAGCCAAAATATCATCTGGCGATATAATATTAACTGGAAATGTATTAACAGAGATTACGCAAACTGCTGCGGATCTACAATTAAAAACTAAAATTAAAAATAAAGATCCACGTGTTTTTTTGGATGGAATATTTATCTACTCAAAAACTAAAGGCATAGATAAATAATTAATACCATTCATCAACAATCTTATATGTTTAACTTTTTACGAATATATATTGCCGCCCTAGCTCAGCATGGTAGAGCGTCGGACTGTTAATCCGTTGGTCGCCAGTTCAAGTCTGGTGGGCGGCGCCATTATTTCTAAATTCGAATTTAGAAATATTAAAATAAATATTGTTTTAATTATAAATAAAAATTGGTAAAATTAAAACGGACAAATAGGTATTGTGTGGATTGTGGGGCTAGATTAGTATATTATCCACGTTTATCAAATCCCAAAGCCCCAAACGATTATAGAATTTTAGTATATTCATGTCCAGATTGCAGTAATGATTTTGAAAAACCTAAATTAATATCAATTAAAAGAAATCAAGTTGAAGATCCATTGACAACTATAGAAATTGAAATAACACAACTACATAAAAAATTAACCATGAAAAAAATTACCAATAACAAAATATTAAACTACAAAAATGGTGAGAAATAAATAAAAACTAGGAGTGATTGGTGGTATATTTTACCAATGTTTTTAGGGTTAATAGGTGGCATTATAGCATATTTTGTATTGCGTAACGACGAACCTAATAAAGCTAAAAATTGTCTATATTTGGGCATAACATTAGGTGCAATTGGAGTGATAATCAACTTGTTTTTTACAGATTATTCCACCATCATGCCAGATAGTATAAATATTAACATAGATTAAACTAATTTTGTATCGTTTTTATGGGTTTAGCTTTTGTTCGTAATGATAATTGATGTAGTAAATATAACAAAACGACCCCCATTATTTGGTAATTGGATGTCAAATTTACGAATGATAGTTAAACCCCCTACATTTTGATCTAATTTTATTTCGATACCATTATTCGTAAAATAAATCAATACATAGAGGGGTTTAGCTTTTAAGAATAATAAATCAATATCTTATCATATATTTATTTTTTGTATAATATATTTAACAGAGCTGAATTTATTATTTCAACGATAATAAATTTATTATAATCTTCATTTTTAGTTTTAAAATTACAATAACTTTTTTGAGTCATTAGTTCATTAAGTATTTTTTCAAGTTTAACCGATATTCGATTTATTATTTTTTCATAGTTTGAATCAAAATTGTTTGGTATATTAAAATCAAATAATAATGCTCTAGAAGTATAAAATTTAATTACAGTACCTCGAATC
>WTHC01000026.1 GCA_011523285.1 Nitrosopumilaceae archaeon
CTATTGTAATGGTATTAACATACATCTTGACAAATTTAGTAATTAATTCTATAGATCTACATCTACCATATTTCATTATATGTTTAATAGTTTCATCAATATTTGATAATCCATATACAATTGAATCTTTAAGACATTGATCCAATTTTTTTATAGTATGATTATCAAATTTATTCTTCATTACATTTATTCCTAGAGGAACTGGAAGCTGTGTCATTTCATGCCACCATTTACCAACATCAGCTACTTTGATTAAATTTTCTTGAGTATATGATAATTGAGTTTCATGAATTACAAGCCCAACGTCAGCTTCTCCATTTTTTATAGATTGCGGTATTTTATCAAAATCTATTTCTACAAATTTAAATTTTCCAATCATTAATTCTAATAACATAAATGCCGAAGTTAGTTTTCCAGGAACTGCTATTGTCATTTTATTTAATTTTTTGTATTCAATATGTTTATTTGATATTAATATTGGACCATAGCCAATTCCAAAACTTCCTCCACTTTTTAATATAGTATAGTTTGATATATATTGATAAGCATTAACAGATATAGCTGTTACATCTAATTCTGATCTTATAGCACGTTTGTTTAATTTTTCTATGTCCTCAATAATATGATTGAATGTGAAGTTTTTATTATCTACTTTATTGTTAAACAATCCATAAAACATAAATGCATCATCTGCATCTGGAGTATGACCTATTGTGATTTCCATAAATTACTCTTAGCATTGACTTATTTATGTTATTTATCTTTCCACAAAATTTAATATGTGAATAAAATGAATTATCACATTCATGAAATTCAAAGCGACAGAGCAAATATTGAAAATTATCAAAAATAAAAATCAAATTAGAAATTTTGGCGTAATAGCACATGTTGATCATGGTAAAACTACAATGAGTGACAGTCTTCTTGCCTCGAGTGGAATAATCTCTCCATCTTCTGCAGGCAGAGTACTTGCATTGGATTCTATGAAATTAGAACAAGATAGGCAAATGACAATAGTACAAGCTAATGTAACATTACTTTACGAACAAAACAATAACGAATATGTTATTAATATGATTGATACTCCTGGCCATATAGATTTTACAGGTAGAGTTACCAGAAGTTTGCGAGCCATTGATGGAGCTGTTGTAGTATCTGATTCAGTTGAAGGTATAATGACACAAACTGAAACTGTTACACGTCAAGCATTAGAAGAAAGAGTAAGACCTGTTTTATACATCAATAAAATAGATCGACTAATAAAAGAATTAAGACTTTCTCCAGAAAAAATGCAAGATTGGTTAGCTAATATCATAGCTACATTTAATGGATTGATAGATACTTATGCTGAACAAGAATACCGTGATAAGTGGAAAGTATCTATACAAGATGGCAGTGTTTCTTTTGGTTCTGCAAAAGATAGATGGGGATTTAATATAGATATAATGAAAGAAAAAGGAATATCGTTTAAAGATATATATGAAACATATCAAAATGGAGGTGACAGTATTGCACAATTGGCCAAAAAAGCACCTTTGGCAGATGCTGTTCTTGGAATGGTTGTAAAACATCATCCGCCTCCGCATGTGGCACAAAAATATAGAATCCCAAAAATATGGAAAGGTGATTTGAAAAGTGAAATTGGACAATCAATTTTAAATTGTGATGATAATGGACCGGCAGTAATGATGATAGTGAATATGACTATTGATCCAGCTGTTGGACCTGTTTCAATCGGAAGATTATTTTCTGGTACGTTAAAAGATGGTCTACAGATTCATATAATAGACTCAAAAAAGCAGAATCGTATACAATCAGTTAATTTCTTTATGGGCAATCAACGTGAAATGGTAGGTGAATTAGGAGCTGGAAACATGCCTGCACTTTTAGGAGTAGACGCCAGAGCAGGACAAACTTTATCTAGCACACAAAATGTGGAAGTATTTGAGAGTATTAATTATGTCTCTGAACCAGTAATTAAAATGGCTATAGAACCTAAACATCCAAAAGACCTACCTAAGTTAGTCGAAGTTTTACGGAAATTGACAATAGAAGATCCTAATCTTGTAATAAAAATAGATGAAGAAAGTGGTGAGACAATTATCTCTGGAATGGGTGTTTTACACCTAGAAATAGCTACATCTCTAATTAAAGATGCTGGAATAGATATAGTAACATCACAACCCCTCATTAACTATCGTGAAACAGTACAAAAATCAACAGAACCCATAATGGCTAAATCTCCAAATCGACACAATAAAATATTCATGTCTGTAGAACCATTAGAAAACAATATAGCTGACATGATAAGAAATGGAAAAATAAATGAATTAAAAGATAAAAAAGAAATAACTAAAACATTACGAGAAAATGGATGGGATTCAGATCGAGCAAGAAATGTTATGAAAATAGATCCACGAGGTAACATCATGGTAAATGGCACTAAAGGTGTTCAATATATTCAAGAGTCGTCAGATTCTATTTTGTCTGGATTCGATGAAGTAATGAAAGAAGGACCATTAGCCAAAGAACAAGTTCGTAATTGCAAATTCATTTTTACACATTTTGTGCCACACGAAGATACTGCACATAGAGGTTTATCTCAACTTGGACCTGCAGCTCGTAGAGCTTGTTTAGGATCATTTTTAATGGCAGATCCTACTATTCTGGAACCTGTATTGGGAATAGAAATCAGAGTCCCACAAGATATGATTGGTAATGTAGCTACTTCATTATCTGGAAAACGAGGCAAAATAATTGATATGAAACAAAAAGGTATTGTAAGTATCATCACTGGTGAAATACCAGCTTCTGAAACGTTTGATCTAGCAGAAGTGCTTCGTGGTCAAACTGCAGGAAAAGCTATATGGAACACACATTTTAAAAATTGGATTCAAATACCAAAATCACTTCAACCACAAATTATATCTGAAATTAGGAAGCGTAAAGGCCTTAATGTCGAACCTCCAAAACCATCAGAATTTATAGATCGAGAATGATCATAATTTCATAAATTTTTATCTAATTTACATAATAAATTTTGTATCTCATCTAATTTTTATAC
>WTHC01000044.1 GCA_011523285.1 Nitrosopumilaceae archaeon
TAATTAAAAAACATAATATTAATGGATTCAAATATCAGTTAGATTTGTAAATACATTAAATTGAATTATAATATATAACCACTAATAAATCAATATAGAAATGTGATCATATGTTAAACATGGATTTGTGTTGCGACGAATTAAATGTAAATAGCATAGCTATTTTAATAAAAAATGGAGGCATCATAATATTTCCTACTGGTACAATTTATGGAATTGGATGTAGCCCATGGAACTCAACAGCAATTAAACAAATATACCAAATAAAAAAACGACAAAAAAATAAATTTTTTCCAGTTTTGGCATATTCTTATAAAGAAATTTACAAAATAGCTTCAATTAATAAAATTGAGGATAAAGTAATGAGATTTTTTCCAGGACAAATAACAATAATTTTAAAAATTAAAAACGACAAATTAAAAAAAATATTGAAATTAAATAACAAAATAGCTATCAGAATTCCTAATAATAGATGTATTTTAAAATTATTAAAAAAATGTAAATTATTAATTGGTACTAGCGCAAATATTTCTGGAGAAGATTCATTTGTAGATCCATTACAATGTAAAAAAAAGATTCAGAAATACGATGCATTCATTGATGGTGGTAAAGAAATCACAAATAAAGCATCTACAATTATCGAAGTCATAAATAACAAAATACGAATCATAAGAGAAGGCAGTATCACAAAACATGAGATCGAAAAAATAATATGAATTTAATAATAACATGTTCACGAAATCAAGAGTATGAAACACGTAAAGAGATGAAAAAAATATTAGGCCAATGCAGAAGTAACATATACAAAATAATAATAACTAATCTTTCTGGAATATTAATTGCTGAAACAGATATAGATCCTATGCGAGTGATTCAAAAAATTAAAAATAATATAATAACAGAACCTTGGTCTATAAGATATTGTGCAAGAATTATTCCCATACAAGATGAAGTAGCGACAACAATTAATGATATAACATATGCTGCATTAAAATTATGGAATGTAAATAACAAATATCAATATAGAATAACTATAGAAAAAAGAAATTCTACAATTAATACAAAAGAGATAATATCCAAGATAGCAATGAATATATCTAATAAAGTTAATTTAAAAAATTTTGATTATGAAATATCAATTCAAATAATAGGCGAACGTACTGGAATATCTATACTCAAACCAAATTCTATTTTAAATGTACTAATGATCAAAAGATCTATTTCAGAATAGTGTTGCAGCTCTTTCTACTAACAAATCTTCTAATGGAAATTTTGAATAAACAGCATTTATTTCAATTTCAGATATATTAAATTTATTAGTTAAAAAAAAACTACGATCTACCAAAAAAGGAGTTTCATTAATAAATTGAAATAGATGTTTATAAAGTGCATTTAATGTTATTTTGTTTCCTATGGATATTACAATAGAAGTTTTATTATTTTGCATGCCTACCATGTTAATTGCTTTAGATATTTGTTTGGTGCAAGCAAATCTCATAATGATATCAGATGTAAGTTCCTTTGATAACATTAAGTTATGTTTTTGTGCACATAACGAAATAGAAATAATTTTTTGTGCGTGATATGGATTTAAAATATATTCTGAATTTATTATTTGTATTACAAGATTGGAAAATTTTTGTCTCAAACAATCCAAAGTGAATGGAATAGTACTTATTTCCATTAATTCTATCATGTGATCGTCTATTTGGAATTGAATTCTATGGTAAGGGCTTCCACCATGTATTATAGGTATTATGCTTATTATGTCACAATTATTTAATTTTGTATATTCTCCGCTTAACATATTTGAGTCAACATCATTTATCGCAATTAACGTGTTATCAAAATCCAATTTAGTTGGATCAACTTCAGATATATTTTTTAAATATTCAAGTAAAGATTTAATATCATACACATCATTAATTGTAAGATGTTCTGAACAAAATAGTTTTTTGAATGTTCCAAATAATTTTACTTGTACCATCAAGACTTTTTATTTGTGAGTTTATATGTGTGTAGGTTCTGTAGATGTAGGTTCTGTAGATGTAGGTTCTGTAGTATTTATTCTAAATTTATCATTACGTATTTCTTTCTTTATTATTTTGGTTATAAATCCTGCTAGTTTATTTTTTAAACTCTTAGATCTGATTATTGTGATTTTATCTAATGCCTTTTTGTTATCCGTAAAATTCGTACTGAAATGAATTTTATGGTTAGACAGAATTTCTAAAGATAATTTTTTAATTTTATTCACAATATTATAATTAAAATGGTATTTTTATATCTATATATATAAAAAATTATTTGAATTGGCTTCTAATTTTGTAATAAGATCTGTGTATGGGATATCTAATAATTCAGATACAACAACCATTATACTTGGTATTAATAGTACTTGAGTTGGCCTATATTTGAAACATCTGGAAAATCTTACAGGCCCGTCAGTCTCTAATAATATATTATCAATATTAGTACTCAATAATAAAGATTGTTTATCTTTAGAATAAACTAATAGTGGACCATACGAAACAAAAAATCCAAGATCCATGGCCTGTTTTAATTGTTTTTGTGTTCCATCAAACCAATGTAAAGATACTTTAGAGATAGAATATGAAGTTAATATGGAATATACTTCATCTAATGCATTTCGTGAATGAACAGATATAGGTTTATTGAGTTTTTCTGCCAATTCTAATTGCATCATGAAGTATGATATTTGTTTTTTAAATTCATAGTTAGAATGAGTATATGTTTTATCTAGCCCAATTTCACCTATGCCTTTGATTTTATTAACATTAGATCTAACAAATTTGGTGAAAATATCTATGTCATCCTCAATTTGGTTAGGATGTATTCCAACAAATGGCAAAAATACAGAGGATTTATTTGATAACAAAAGAGTTTTGACTGAAGAAGAGTAATTTGTTGAGACGCAACAAGCTTTAATATGATTTCTGTTCATGAGCCTAGATAGGTACCTATCTAGGCTCATGAACAGAAATC
>WTHC01000016.1:0-790 GCA_011523285.1 Nitrosopumilaceae archaeon
TTATAATTCTATGATATAACTTAATATCTAATCTATTTATTTTTTTTTCTACATGCAATTTTTGAATATGATGTATAGTAGGAATAATTATTTCAAGTATGATTTTAGTAGGATGAGAATCAGAATGTAATAAACTTCGTATCAGATTTATTGAATGGCGATTAGAAAAATCTAATACATGATCTAAATATTTATTTTTAATTTTAAAATAATCATCAGGTAAATCGAATTGCATTATACCAGATTCTATAAACCATAAATTTGCATTACCAATCTTAATTTGTTTTATTAATCCTTCAGATACAAATATATTCAAATATTTTGTCATTGTCACTCTATTGATGTTAAGTTTATTTGAAATTTCAGTGCCAGATAAACCAATTTGTGAATTAGAAAGTAATTCAATCAGTTTTCGTTTGATTTTTTGTATTTTATGCTGCATTAGAGATATAATTATAATACGTATCATAAATTATAAACTAATATATAATTACTACTTGAATGTACGGTAAGTGAAAGGTAAAATGCCAAAAGATGGATTTAAATCTATAACAGTTTCGGAAACAGTATATAATAGATTTTATGATATTTACAAAGAAAATAAAATTGATTTGACTATGAAAGGAATCAATAGTTTTTCTGGTTATATAACGTACATGTTAGAGGATGTAATGCAAAAAAATAATGAAATGTCTAGATATTATCCAAAACTTGAAAAAATTTCTTCTGATGATGATAGAATAGTATTAAAAGATAACATAAAAAATAGAATAATCGAAGTGGTGTTTAA
>WTHC01000016.1:890-14081 GCA_011523285.1 Nitrosopumilaceae archaeon
GAACTCCTAGAGACGGGATCACTAATCATGAGATCTTAAGTCCCGCGTATCCATATAGAATAGTATTAAAAGATAACATAAAAAATAGAATAATCGAAGTGGTGTTTAAAAATAATGAGCCTTATTGTTTGTTTTGCGATAATAAAGATTGCGTTCATATAGGTTTTGTATTTTCATTACCTGATGTATATAAAATATTAAGTATCAAAGGTATAAAATCACCAAAATAGATGTATAATGCAGGAGGTGAGATTCGAACTCACGAACTCCTAGAGACGGGATCACTAATCATGAGATCTTAAGTCCCGCGTATCCATAAGATCAAATGATCTTTCTTTGGCCAGGCTTGACTACTCCTGCATGTTATTAATTTAGTTTGATTTAATTTAATGGTTGTTGAAGAGTTAAATAAAAATTATATTGAAAGATAATAATTGAGATGCTTCGATAGCTCAGCATGGTAGAGCGTTACCTTGGTAAGGTAAAGGTCACGGGTTCGGATCCCGTTCGAAGCTTTTATCAGTAATTCGTGATTATTAATTCAGAATAGTGTGTACGATGTTTAGGATTAGAATTTATAGTCCTATTAGTTTGAACATTTAAGATACGCCAATGTGATGCTGAAAATGAATCCAATATAAATTGTGTATTAGAATTAGTCATCATAATTTTACAACCTAGTTCATGTAATTTTTCAGATAAATCAAGCAATCTATAAAAATCTGTTAATTTGAAATTATTATTAGTATAAGATGTAAAATTAGATGTACTACTTAGAGGATAATATGGAGGATCTAGATATATAAAATCATTTTTTTGTATTTTTTTGTATACATCGAAGAAATCATTACATTTAATTGATACATTTAGAGTTTGTAACAGATTACTCACATTCAACAGGTTTTCTTTATTTACAATATTAGGCTTGGAATATTTTCCTAATGGTACATTAAATTTACCGGCACTGTTAACACGGTATAGTCCATTAAAACATGTTTTATTAAGAAATATCAATCTGGAAGCCAAATCAACATCATTTTTAGGTTTAGATTTTCTAACATAATAATAATAACTTTTAGGATTTAATTTATAATGATGTGAATGATTTTGTAACGACTCGATCAATTCTTCAACTTGATCTCTAACTACTATATATGATCTTATTAATTCTGGATTTAAATCAGAAATGTTGAAATTTATCTTTTTCATATTAAAAGATAAATTAAAAAACAACGCACCGCCTCCAAGAAACGGTTCGAAATAATCATTCATATTTTTCCAAAGTTTCTTTTGTAAATATGTTATAAGCTGCCTTTTTCCTCCAACCCATTTAATGAATGGTTTTGGTTCCTTGTTGATTTGGATATAATATTGTTGTTGTTTCAATACTACAACGTATGACAGATTTTACATTCTAATGGATATGCTAAAAAAAAATTACAATTTATCTAATATTTTTTAAGTCAAATAGATCAACACCTAGAAATGAATAAAAAAGGTTGGTTAGTCCCATTTAGACCAAGCAGCCATCCATCTATATGTCCACGTTGTTAATTTACAACCTAATGCAGTAAATGTAACAGCGAGTACTGCACCAGCTCCTGCTCCTAAAGCAACCGGACTATTATAGAATTTACCCACTTGAGGTTCTATCGGAGTCATATATGGAGGTAATGTTGGTCTGGGGTATTTGAATGCGGTTTCTAGTGGATCTTCCACAGTAATTAAATTTACCATATTGAACAAAGGTAATGACATTCCTACAAGCACACCGCCGAATAATATCAACGAGTGTTTGTTCTTCTTTGTTGCCCAATAAGCTAAATCTAATAACATAGCCGATGGAATCCATACAGGAGTGACAATGAAATCATACGGATAACCTAATGCAAACCATGCACCTTTAGCAATCCAAGTGTAAACAGTCATAATCAACGCATAATACGTAGCAGTTCCAGGAACCCCAGTAAATGTAAGATAATACGAAGCTCCAACAGCTAGCATCAACGTTTGCGATATTGAGAATACCACAAATGATGTCCATGCCCAATCAGTATAGAAGATATAGTCACCAGCATTAATTGTCAATAGTGTGGAATTAACCGCCACAACTACAATGAACAAATAATGTGTACACCGTCTAAGCCATACCATTACTCAGTAGTTAATATGGTCAGTATATAAAATTTTACTCTTGTTACATATTGTTAGAATTTATTATAAAAATAAAAAATCGAATTTTGTTGTTTATATGCCAACAAATAACGATATTATGATAGTTCCAATCGCAGTACCACCCAATGCTGCGGCTACAATTCCATTACTTCGTTTTTTACTACCTTCTTCTACCACTTTTACACTGAATAGATAACCTATCGCTTCTATAATCGTGAGGACTATAAATGCATAATGCCCGCTAGGTGTAGGATACGCCCAAGGATAATAAAAGTAACCAGCTGCAGTACCTCCAAATGTAGCTAACCATGCCGCAATATATGAAAGAGTAATTAGCCCAACCATATTCTCGACTCTTCGTCCGATCATTTTTTCTACATCAGCACCAGATGATCCACTGCCAGAACCAAAACCTTTTGGTAAAGTCATTTGCGTTAATAATATTAAGAATACTTTTAAGTCTTTCTTCATGCGTTTAAAAAATAAAAAAAATTGTGTGTTTTTATGGAATAGATCTACTGTACAATTTGCCTTCAAGGGCCATTTTGTACATTTCAGCTACATATGGATTTTCTCCGGGAGTTTCTGCTCCAAGTTCCACTAGTCTAGCATAGACTCTAACTACATATGCAAGAGCGCCCATAAATGCTACTACTACACCCATATTAAACATCCAGTGGTTTGGAACAGCAAAAATTTCTTCAACGAACCAAAAGTGCCACATTTCATTAACTCCTATAGTAAACATGGTCGCTAGATAACCTAGTATAGTCATCTTCAAACCTGTATTCATGGAGTTATTAGGACCTCTAAGAACAGGTACCCTTCGATCATAAATTGCGACAGAGCCCCATCCTAAAGGCAATGTGATAAAGTGAGAGTACAACCACCAATGAGCTGGTGTGAAAGCACTATCTCTTATAGACGTCTGATGTAATGATCCATCAACAAAATTGTCTACTTCCACCGATGCAGCTGTAGATCCCATTGCTATGACGATTAGCCAGATTTTTTTCAATCTCTGGATTTCGACTTCCTTTGGAATCAGTGCCGGCATTTGTGCCATGTATTACTAACGTCATTTTTATAATATAAAGCGAACTCAATATTTTGTTGCAATAATAATAAAATACATATGGATTTTATTGAATGTTTTTGTATATTTTGTATTAATTATGTGATTATATTGTAATAATTTTATTGTCAGCTATGTTATAAATTAATGATAATCATGAATGATTATTTTTGCACAATCATGACGTAAAACATATATTTCTTAGTAAGTCTTTTGGAGTAATTAACATGATCCATGTGAAGCGTAAAAAAATAACATCAATAGCAGTAGTGTTTAGTGTGGTACTTACACTAGGAATGATTGTACAAGATTTACCAATTATTCAATTTGCTGAAGGTCATGGCGTACAGGCACAATTACAAAGTCGCTTCGTGAGAATAGAAGACGAAACATTTAATAGACAGTCTCTTCAAACAGGCGAAGTCTTGACTATTCAAGGCAAATTTGTCAGTTTAGTAGAGAGAGATTTGAGAGCATGGAATTCCATCTTCTCAGAATCTACAAATGCAGGAAATAGATGGGAGATATTGGCTAGAGATCCTCCTGGAAATGTTTTTGATATACCTGGAAATGGAATTATAGATTATTCCATATCAGCAAAAGCTTTAGAAGCTGGAGTATATCATGTGCATACACAACTTAATATTGCAAGTGTTGGACCAGGTTTAGGTCCAGGACAAACTGTAGTAGTAGAAGGCGAACCAATAATAAAACCAATTCCCTACACCAACATTGCATATCAATCAATTCTGATTGGCGTAGCATATGTAGTAACTTTTGCTACAAGACCATGGCAAGTAATATAAAACCACACACCAATTATTTTTAATACTTTAGGAAATCAACAATACATAAAAAATAATAACATCGCCGTATATAAAACTGGTAATGTTTTGGCCAGGGATGGGAGATCCAGCAAAAAGAAAACAAACAATAAAATTTCTTTTGGTGACGGCTCTAATAGCTATATCAGTAGGAGTAGTCAGCAGCCTAATACAAGGCCAAATCAGTTTAGACGATCCATTGAAAAATTGTATCAATGAAAGATTAATGAAGTATAAAATCACAGCAAAGTTAGAAGTTTTCGTAGATAATCAAGAAATTGAAATACCTGCAAATGTAGGATTTACAGAATCGTGCCAAAAATCATTATACACTATATCAGACGATGGTATAATACATGCAGAGTGGGAAAATGAATATGCATTTGAAATAGGTCACTTTTTATGGATGTGGAATTTTCCGTTACGAGATATGGATCAATCCAAATCAAAAATTTTCGTGAATAATAAAGAATCTACTGATTTTATTAGAACGCTTATGTTAGATGGCTACAACTACAAAGCCAAATTTGTTTCAAAGAATTATGACGATTCTAAAGATAATGATTTTCTACCACCAAATGATTAGATTATCAGATATGAATATAATATAAAAATAAAGAAAAAAAATTACCAGTATTTGCCGTTATCAGGTATAAGACCTATTCCTTCACGTTCAAAGTGCTTATCTAGCTCGTCAACCCATTTTTCACGATTATCTTTGTATGACCAGCCATGTACTCTTAACCAAAAGGCGATGATACCTAATAGAAATACTGTGAACATGATAGTTCCGAATATGTAGACCATAACATCGTAAAATAGTGGATCATAACTAGGTCCTAGTTGTCCAGAAATAGACGATATTATATTCAAACATGTATTTAGTACAGTCATCGTTATACAAAAAATATTTTGGTGTGATATATATATATTTCTCTCAAATTTTAAATTTGAAAAATAAGAGAAAAAGATGGTTTTATCCTCTGCCTTGTGCGTAATATCTTCCTTGTTTTGCTCGTACAAAGAATGCTATTGCAATTCCGCCGAAAACTGCACCTGCAATTACAGAAGCACCCAACACACCGCTAGCATCAAGGTAAGGAGTACCAGATCCTGTAGATGGATTATCTGCAGCATAATCTACTCTTCGTTTTGCCAATTCCAATGTTTCTTCTAATGTGTTTACACCTGTTTCACCGGTTTGACCAACATTGCCCATATATTGAGCGAATGCAGGCATTACAGTTCCAGATGCAAAGAGGACTGCAAATAAAGTCACTAAACGTATATTATTCATTTTATCTGTTCAATCATTATTTGATATTTAACTTTTTTCTTTAATTTATAAAAAATACATTTATTTTAATTAAATGTTATAATCATAGCGTATGAGTAGATTACACACACATAAACATGGTAAGTCACACTCCACTAGACCTATAAATGTAAGAATGCAACCATGGATTTTCCAAAAATCTGACGAAATTGTTGAGCTAATAAAGAAATACGGAAAAGATAATTTGAGTTCTAGTCAAATTGGGATTAAACTAAGAGATCAACATGCAATTCCTCTTGCAAAACCATTAATCAAAAAATCAATTACTCAAATATTAGATGAAAATAAATTAAATAAAGATATCCCAGAAGATTTAACCAACATAGTTAAAAAAGCGATAGGTTTGCAAAGACACTTACAAACTAACAAGTCTGATAAAAGAAATATAAGATCTCTAGAATTAATAGAAGCAAAAATTCATAGGCTTTCCGAATATTATAAAAAAATAAACAAGTTGGAGAAAAACTGGAAATATAAATCCATCGTAGCACAGCTTGAATAAATGATAAAGAAATTAGACCAAGCACTATCTTATTTTAATGATAAAATTAAAGATTGTATTAAAACAAATAAATCTATTATCATTATAACACATATAGATTGTGATGGTTTAGTATCCGGAAGCGTTATAATGAAATCATTAATACGTGAAGGAGCTAAATGCACTGTAAGAGCTGTTAATGAATTTAGTAACAAGATGATAGAAGATCTACAAAAAGTTTCTAGAGATTTCTATGTGATAACAGATATGGGAAGTCAATTTTCAAAAGAGCTAGATGTGAGCTTGTCAGATAAATGGTTGGTATTAGATCATCACAGAATATCAGACATAGAATTAGATAATGAGAAAGTCATTAACGCTTGGAAATATGGTATTGATGGTGGAAAAGAAATATGTGCAGGAGGAATGGCATATTTAGCTTCATGTAGAATGGATGAGAAGAATCATGATTTGGCATGGTTGCCAATAATTGCAGCGCTTGGAGACAGACAAGATCATGGAAATAAAAAATCATTTACTGGTTTAAATAACGAAATTGTTAAGGTAGCAGCAGATAAACATCAGATTGAGATGAGTTTAGATTTATTATTGGTTGGGAGAGAAACAAAACCAATACACAACGCATTAGCATCAACTTCAAACCCATTTATAAAAGGCCTTACATGGAATAATGATGCTTGTTTATCTTTATTGAATTCTAGCGGTGTACAACTTAAAGATGGAAAAAAATGGAGGGTTGTGTCAGAGCTAACATATGACGAGAAAATGAAAATTGTAGAAGCTATAACAAAGTTCACCATTAGTAAAAATTCTACTGAAATAACAGAAGAGCTAGTCGGATATGTCTACACACTACCAAATGAAAATAGACGTAGTGTTTTACATGATTGTAGAGAATTCTCAACCATGTTAAATTCATGTGGAAGAATTAATAAATCTGGAGTAGGTATCGCTCTATGTATTGGAAATAGAGAGAGTATTATAGAAGCTGAAAACACATTAATGGAATATCGAAAAACGATAAGAAAACAAATGAATGTTTTGGCTAATGAAAGATGGAGAACTAACAATAGTAAGAATTTTGTTATTGTTAATGGTACAGATGTCATTCCAGAAACTATGACAGGCACAATATGTTCGTTAATTGCATCATCACAAAAAAATGACGATAAAAAAGCAATTATTGTTATTACAAATGGAGAAAATGACACAGTAAAAATTTCATCTAGAAAACCTGTTAACTGCAAATTTGATATTAATTTAAGCGATATTATGCAAAAATGTGCAAAAAAAAATGATGGAGTTGGTGGCGGACATAATAATGCTGCAGGTGCTAAAATATCTAAAACAAAAATAGATGAATTTTTAGAGTGTTTAGAATACAATGCCCCAGTTATGTAAAATAAGAATAAATATAGAATGTAGACAAAACATATCAAAATCAATCATAAAATCATTATATCCTGACAATATCGATTTTCCTAAAAATTTAACGCTGCAAATAACAAACGACAAAAATTTGCTAGTTTTAGATTTTACTAATAATGGAGATTTAGGAAAGCTAATAAATACAATAGATGAAATTTTAGCACATATACAACTAATTATAAAAGTGATAGATGATGTTAGATCCTAAATTAATTCGTAACAATCCAGATGTAATAAAAACAATGTTAAAAAACAGAAATATAGAATTTGATTTGGAAAATTTCATATTACTAAATCACAAAATTCATGACCTAACCATTGAAATAAATAAATTACGAAATACAAAAAATGAATTTTCATATTTAATTTCAATCATCAAAAAAAAAGAAGCCAAACACCAAAATAGTTTCAATAAATTGCTTAGCAAACATGGCATTTATGAATACAAACCAGAAATAATGATTAAAAAAATGCGCGAAATATCCAATACTCTTAAAACTCGAGAGTTAGAAAATAATGATTTCAAGCAAAAATATCAAAAACTGTTACTTGAATTACCTAATCTAATTCATGAATCAGTACCAATAGGAATAGATGAATCTTCCAATAAAGTAATTAAAAAACATGGAGAAATTCCACAATTTAATTTTGAAATACAAAATCATATAGAAATTTGCAATAAATTGGATCTAATAGATATTGTTAGGGCTTCTAAAGTTTCTGGAGCTAGGTTTTATTATCTAAAAAATGATCTTGCTAGATTAAATCAAGCTATAATTAGTTATGGATTAGATTTCTTGTATAAAAAAGGATATAAAATAATACAAACGCCATATATGATCAATAAAAAATCTATGGAAGGTGCAATAATTACAAATGATTTTAAAAATGTAATATATAAAATAGAAGATGAAGATCTTTATCTTATAGGCACTTCTGAACATGCGTTAGCAGCAATGCATTCAGATGAAGTATTGTGTGGAGATGAATTACCAATTAAATATGCAGGATTCAGTACTTGTTTTAGAAAAGAAGTTGGAGCTCACGGCATAGATCAAAAAGGGATATTCAGAGTACATCAATTTGATAAAATTGAACAGTTTGTATTTACCAAACCTGAAAATTCATGGGATGAACACGAAAAAATGTTATCGAACACAGAACAATTTTATCAAAATATAGGAATACCTTATAGAGTGATGCTGTTATCAAGTGCAGATATGGGAAAAGTGTCTTCTAAAACATATGATATAGAAGCTTGGATGGCAGGTCAAAATGGATATAGAGAAGTCGTATCATGTTCTAACTGTGTAGACTATCAGGCCAGAAGATTAAAAATACGATTTAAAAATAAACAAAAAGACAAGCCTATTTATGTTCATACTTTAAATAGCACATTAGTGGCTACCTCGCGTATTTTAGTTTCGATCGTTGAAAATTTCCAAACTGAAGATGGGCATATATCTATACCAGAAGTGTTACAAAAATATTTAGGAAAACATATAATCTGATCATTATGAATAGGAATTAAGGTTATTAATTTGGTACGTAGAAAAACTAGAGTCAAAGATAAGTGGAGAGAGAAAAAATGGATTAATGTATTTGCTCCAGAGTCATTTAACAATATCCAAATAGCATATATTCCAATAACGAATGAAGAAAACTCTCATGGCAGAGTTATTGAAGTAACCTTATTTGATATATTAAAAGGCGATACATCTCAATATCAATACAAAATGTATTTTCAGATAAACAAAATTGAAAATGATAAAGCTTCTACAATATTCAAAAGATATGAATACGCTAAAGAGTTTTTACGGAGTTTAGTAAGGCGTGGATCATCTAAGATCAATTTTATATATACTGTTAAAACAAAAGATGGATATGTTTTTAGAATAAAAATGATAGCTTTGTCAAATAGACAGTTAAATACATCTAGAAAACATGCACTTAGGATAATAGCAAAGAACATAATGGAAAAAACTATAAATCAAATGACAATAGAACAATTTGTCCAAGCAGCATGTTATGGTAAAATAAGCTCAGACATAATGGCAGCAGCAAAAAAAATTATACATATGAGACATGTAGGGCTAGAAAAAGTTAAACTAATCCAAACTGCAGATGAAGCGATTTCTCTACTACAAGCAAAATAAATAACATATGAAAATAACAATCGAATCTATAATTCATGCTACAGAAGATGATAAAAAAATCGCAGATTCTATTTCAAAATTTCTATATGTAGAAACCAACGAATTTTATAAACAAAATTTAAATGGTCATTTTAATAATCCAATAATATTACTACGTGCCAAAATATCAGGTGACAGAGTTAATAGAATATTATCAAAAATATTGTCTAATACATCAAAATTTGAAATAGAAAATATGATGAATGATTTAAAAAATAAAATCAATGGATCCTCGTTATATTTAAGATTAGGAAAACAGGAATTGATAAATGGTGTAATAACCATGAAAGAAAAAAATTCTGTCAAAATAATAATAAATGACTCTCATTATAAGAAGAACGTAGAAAAATCATTTAGAAGTAAAATCAATGAATTAATTAATAAAAATATGATAAAAAATCAAGTAACACAGGAATGATGAAAGTAAGCCGCTCCAGTCTGAATGAAGAATGATGATAAACATCTCTGACCAGTTACTCTAATGAAATTACTTTTAAATGAAATATAACATTAGTAAAAATATGGATTACGATGTAATTGTTGCTGGAGGTGGACTTGCCGGGATGATTGCAGCTCAATCAGTATCATATTATTCGAATGAACGCTTGTCGATCTTAATAATCGATAGGAATCAACAGTTATCGTTAGGTAAAAAAACAATCAATGGATGGGTATGTGGGGATGCTGTAAGTAAAGCTGCTGTTGATTTTATGAAAGAAAGAATCAAGGTCGAATGGAATAAGCCGGAAATTGAACATCATGTGAAAGGTGTGATAGCATTTTCTCCTGATAAAGAAACTTCAATTAAATTTGATGGTGCTGGATATATGTTAAACAGAAAACAATTACCACAAACACAATATGCACATTCTATAAAACATGGGATAGATTTCAATTTTGGGATAAATTTAGTTGATCTTATTTATGATAGTCAAAATGTTATAGGAGTACGTGGATATGATATAAAATCCAAATCAGTATATAAGAAAACTGCAAAAGTAATTGTAGATGCTACTGGAGTAACATCACTATTACGAAATAATATAAAAAATACAGACAAAATGGAAAAAAAAATCAATAAAAGTGATATTGAGTCTACAGGTAGACATATAATGTATTTTGATAACGATGGTGAAAAAAATTTACGTGAATTTGATTCAGAACACTGTTTAATACATCTAGATCAAGATATAGCTCCTGGAGGATATGCGTGGGTATTTCCAAAAGGAGATAATAAAGTTAACATCGGTGTAGGTGTAGAAAAATCATTTTTAGAAATGAGAAACCGAAGGCTTCATAAACACGACAATTTAGCAAGTTTGATTAATCAATATGTAAAACGTAACAAATCAATCAAAAATCCACGATTATCAGAATCTCTAAATGATAGATCAAATGCAACAGGTACGTGGCAAGTTTCAGTAAGACGACAAAATGATTGTATGGTATCAAATGGATTTATAATAGTTGGAGATGCTGCATGGATGCCTAAACCATTAGACGCTGGAGGGATAGGTCCAGCTATAATAGCTGGAACTTTGATAGGAAAAAATATAGTAGAAGCTATAGAGTCTAAAGATACTACAGAAAATGGATTATGGAAATATAATACAGATTTTATTAAGGAATATGGTTACAAAACAGCAGGCTTGGAAATATTTAGACGGCTACTGCAAACATTAACTAATGATCAAATAAGCTATGGGATGAAAAATTTCTTAGGCAGTTCAGATATAGAAGCTATAAGCAGTGGAAAACATCCAGATTTTACTGTTTTGCAAAAAATTAATGTTATTATCAAAGGAGTTTTGAATAAGCAATTGATCAATGGGTTAAAATTCACAGCAAAACAAAATAAATGGTTAACAAATCATTATGATAACTATCCTAAAACACCAAATGAATTTTACGAATGGAATAAACAGCTACATCAAAAGCTAGATGAAGCTTATATGACCATATCGAAATGATGTCTGCAATAAATAATTATTCTAAATTAGCTAGAGATATAGAATATATAGATTGGAATAATTCTATGAAATTGTTAAAACAAGCATATGAAGCTAAGTTATTTGTTTTGATAATTGGACCAAAAGGAACTGGCAAAACTACACTTGTAAGAAAGTTTGTAGCTACAGAAAATAGAAAATTAGATTCAATAAATTTTAGCTTAAGAACTAGAGAAAGTCATTTGATAGGATCTAAAACATTGATAGATGGATCAGTGAGTTTCATTGATGGTATATTAGTTCGTTCAATGAAAGATGGCAGTATATTATATTTAGATGAAATAAACTCGGCAGAAGCTGATGTGTTATTAAGATTGGATGAAGCTTTAGATGATCGGAGACAAATAGTTTTAAAAGAGTCTATAGGAGAAACTATTAAATCTCACAACAATTGGTTTGTTATAGCTACTATAAATCCATTGACGCATATAGGTACGAAAGAATTACCCCCACAACTAATTAGTAGGTTTCCGATCAGAATTAAGTTAGACTATCCACCAGAAGATGTCGAACTAAATATTGTCAAAAAATACATCACAAAAAACCACGACGAAGATATAAAACAGGGTATAAAATTAGCAGGTACTTTAAGGCAAGCTGCATCTGTAGAAGAATTGTATTACGCACCTAGTTTAAGAGAGACAATTGCATATGGCAAAATGCTAGATTTAGGTATGAATAAAAAAGAAGCTGCTCAATTAGTTTTTGGTAACGTATACTCACAATGGGGAAATATAGAATATCAAAAAGTCAATGATATAATAACATCCATGTTTGAAGTATAATGAATTTTCCATATTTAAATAATGAAGCTTTGATAGATGTTGCTACGTTCCTTGCGAAAAGATGGTCTGAGAATACAAATACATCAGTTGAATTTACTGACAAAAACCACGCAATAACAAAAATTAATACAAATCAAATAATTTTACCGTCAATAACAAAATATACTGGTAATGATTTTCAAAAATATAGACAGTTTAGAACTATGTTATGGTATTGTTCTATGCGATTACGATTTTGTGAAAAGATATTAAGTGACGATCATGCATTTGGTTTCATTTTAAATACCATCGAAACTAGACGAATGGAAACTTTAGGTAGAAAAATTTGGAATGGTATGGATGATGAATTAATATTCAATTATGCATATATTTGGAATTATAGACCAATTCTAAATAACATTTACAACAAAGTTAGGATAGTGGAAGCATTTCATCAGTATTTCTTAATTGGAGATGTAAAAGGAGAAATAAGTTCAAGTCATCTTCAAAAGATTATAGAAGCTACTAAATACTCCAAAAAAATATTAAGTTATGCCATAACCAACAATTATGGTACAATATGGTTAGAAAAAAAAATTCCAAAGATCATTAAAATTTTAGGCATAGATTCCCTTCTCACCATACCAATTCAAATCTTAAATCGTAATAATAATTTGATTACAGATAACAATATACTTAGAACAATAATTACGATATCAAAAAATATACAATATTCAAAAAATAACAATGAGAAAATACTAAACGGTTCAAACATACAGAAAGAATATAGAGATATCATAAATGTCAATCTTAAAAATGAAAATAAAAAAACATATGTCAAAGAAATTGGTATAAAAATACCCAATGTGGATGAAGACGAAAC
>WTHC01000002.1 GCA_011523285.1 Nitrosopumilaceae archaeon
CTATTAAATTTGGAGAATATGATCTAATTGGATCAACAATGATTTTAGGAACGGCAGTGTATACTAAATCTGCGCCTGCTTTAATAGCAGCTAGAGATGACAACAAAGGAGCGCCATGATAAATATAACTTCCACCTATAACCAAAACAACTCCATTGTCCCCTTTGCGTGAATTGATTTTTCTACTAGGTATAAATTTTTTAATTAGATTATCAGATAAAATATCATTCATAAGTAATTTAAAAAAATTAAAGAATAAACATTTTTCGATACAATTAACATTGTTTGAAATTATGTGAAATGAGCTTTACGTGCATAAACTAAATATGTGGTATGACCAATGCCATAAAATGAATGTCTAGTTTTACCTTCACGTGCATCAATAGTTCTAATAATGTTTTCAGCACATTCAATATCAGTAAATTCATTTTCTATTAATGACAAAGAAAATTTTTCTACTTGATTAATTGTAGGACAGATAGAAACTATAGATCCACTGTCTTTGAGCATTTTTCTGGCTTGTGTTATAACAGTCCATGGGTCTCCAAGATCTATGGTAATCAAATCTGCATTCTTGATAAGTTGAGATTTAGTATAATTTTTCAAGTTAATTTTTTTGAATGTTATGTATTTATCTAAATCTGTTCTTGAAACATTTTTTTTAGCTATGTCTATGAATTGTTGGTTTATATCAAATGTGTAAACATGTCCATTTGGTTTCACTACACTAGCAAGAAACATGGTCAATGCGCCGCTGCCTGTACCAATCTCAATAACTTTATGACCACTTTCTAATCCTGTTCGTGATAAAATATAACCCAGATCTTTAGGGTAAACTATTTGTGTACCATGTTGAATTTTCATGATAAAATCATAAATTGTCGGTTTTAATAAATACACATATTTATTTTTATTAGTGGTTATTCTACTTCCATAGATCTTTCCAATGACATCATGATGATTAATAACACCTACATGCGTATGTAATTCATTGCCGTCTAAAATTTTAGTGAGCCATTTCATTTTCTTATTAAAATAAAACAAAATATATGAATTAGATTTAATCTTTTCCATTCATAATACTCTATATGAATATGGTAATATGTTTTAATATAAACTACCTATAAGAATTTAGTAGCAGTTATACCGAGTAGAGATAATGCATTCTTCAATGTGGAATTAAATGAATATACTAAGCATAGTCTAGAATTAGCTAATTTAAAATCATCCAAATTCAATATGACGTTATTTTCATAGAATAAATTAAATGCAGTTGCTAACTTGTAACAATAATTTGCAATTATTTTTGGTGCAAGATTTATAACAGAATCAGCAATATGAATATCAAATTCCCCAATAATTTTAATTAACTCTAATTCATACTTGCTATCTAAAAGATTATAAGCAGCATTGAAGTTAGGAACATTTTTAGATTTTTCCAATATTCTTGATGATCTAGCATAAGCATATTGTATATAAAATGCAGTATTCCCATCCACATCTAACGACTTATCAAGGTCAAATGTAATAATCTTTCCAAGATCAATTTTAATCATTTCATATCTTAATGTACTAATGGCTATGTTTTCAGCGAGTTTAAACAACGTAGTATCATCAAGATCTTTATAGCGTTGCCTAGTTTTTTTCATTATATTATTTCGTAATAAATCAAGGAAATGATCTGCAATAATATACGTTCCTTTTCTACCAGACATTTGAATTGGTCCACCAGTAGACGAGATTCCAATTTTACATGCTGTATTTTTACTTAGTTTCACAGATTCATATCTTAAATGTACATATACTAGTTTATTAGAGAATTTTTTAGTTAGATCTAATATAATATTTTGTAGATAAGATTGCCTAGTATCTATAACTGTGATTGTTTCATTAGTAGAAAATTTTTGACGAGTTAGATTTTGTTGTAATGTAGTTTCCCACAAAATTTTATTGTTATTTTGAATTATATATTTTTTATAGTTAAAAGGATCTTTGACAATACCTAATTTCCATAATGCATAAGTCAGATCTTTAGCAATATATGTAACAGTTCCATCACTTCGTACCATTATTTTATCATTATTAGATTTATCAATTTGAGTTTGAGCGATCCAACAACCTAGATTTTTACCGCTTTTTTCATATGTTAATAATTTCATCTCTTTCATTTTATTAAAAACAGATTTCCATAAACCCGAATGTAGTATATGTGATTCAAAATTGAGACAATCATATGTTGCTCGTAATCTCCAACATGTTTCAAGTTGTTTGCTAAGTATTTTTCTAGTTATTCTATTAGCAAATTTAGTAATTGATGAATTTTTATTTTCAAGTTCTTGCAATATTTGTTTTCTTATTTTTATTAGATTGGGGTTTGTGTTATATTTTGCTGTTGTTTGTACATAAACTACATCTCCACAATATACATCAAAACGAGAATTTTGTTGTTGTTCATCAAATCCCAAGTATTTAAAACCAACAATTAAATCAGCTACTTGTACTCCAGAGTCATCTATGTAATTTAATACCTTAACTTCATAATTGGTCTTTTTTAATAATCGTGAAAGCGTATCTCCAATTATGATATTACGTACATGTCCTATATGGATTGGTTTATTTGGATTTATACTAGTATGTTCTACATTGATAAGTTTTTTATTACCAATATTTATTGCGCCATAATTTGCACGATATGAATTATTTAGAATCATTTCATTTAATTTATGATGGTTCACAAAAAAATTTATGTAGCCGTTGATATGAGGTTCTACGCCGTTTATCAGATTATTTAGATAGTTTTTATATTGTTCAGATATTAATTGTGCTACTTCAAATGGTTTTTTATGAAGGCGTTTAGCAAGAACAAAAGAAATATTACACATAACATAACCAAAATTGGATTTAGTTGGTGCAATAGTAAACTTTACTAA
>WTHC01000024.1 GCA_011523285.1 Nitrosopumilaceae archaeon
CTTATAAATACACTATAGATGAAATTAAATATTTGATAACTAGTTTGGGATTAAAGATCAAAAATATTTATCATGATAAATATAAACAATATTCATTAATATTGATCTCTAACTAAATATCTTCAACACATCTGAAACCTGTAAATAACCATCGTTCATTTAGTCTAAAAAAATTTCTGTAACTACATCTTATGGAATCTTTTGGCGTTGCAAATGATCCGCCACGTAATACTTTCTGATTTGTAAACCATTTATCATTATATTCACTAAATTCGCTTTTGAATTTTGGATATCCGACAAATTCTGATGACGTCCATTCCCATACATCACCTATCATCTGGTGACATCCATATGGACTTTTACCATTTGTATATGTGTTAATTTCTGAACATGACCATAAATAAGATTCTAAAATATTGGCAAATTTGGTAGATATTTTATTTCCCCATGGAAAAATTGTTTTGCTATGTTTACTTTCATTCCAACATGCAGCTTTTTCCCATTCTGCTTCAGTGGGCAATCTCTTTCCAACCCATCTACAATATGCATCAGCTTCATAAAAGCTAATGTTTGAAACTGGTTCGCGAGGATTTATTTTCTTTTTGCCAATAAAATCATGTTTGTACCACGACCCATTATCTTTTTTCCAATACATTGGTGCATCCCAATTATTTTCTTGGACAGTTTTCCAACCATCTGCTAACCAATATTTGTAGTTTTTATAACCTTCATCATCTATAAATTTTATATATTCTTTATTTGTTACAGGAAACTTACTTATTTTATAATTATCTAAATATATTTCGTGTTCTGGTTTTTCTATATCGTATGCAAATTCATTTCCATGATAACCCAATTTATATATCCCTGCAGGAATTTTTATCATTTTTGATTTTATATTTTGATTATAAATTTTCATATTATTTTTTTTCAGAGGTTTATATAAATCAGCTAAAATATATTGGAGATCATAAATAATTAATTCTTGATGTTGGCATTCGTGGCTGATACCTAGTGACAATAAATTAATAAAATTTTGATTGTTTGTTTTTATTACTTCAATTATTTTTTGTGTAATGATATTAAAATATTTAAAAATTTGACTAACAGTAGGTCTAGAAAAAAACCCACGTGATTTTTTTGCATACGGTTCATTAATTTGTTGATAGTATGAATTCAAATATTTAATATAATCATTGGAATAAAAACGATATTTATTATCACATTTTTTTAAAATTACTTCGTACATCCAACTTACATGACCCAAATGCCATTTTATAGGACTTATATAATCAGTAGGCTGAATAACAAAATCATCTATTTCTAATGGTTTCACTAACCATAATGTACGTTTTCTAGTTTTGACAAAATTTGTAATGTACTTATTGATCATTTATGTATCGACTCTTAGAACATAATAAAAATATTAATATCCATTTCCAAATATTGGAAACGTATTTGATTTTGAATTACAGTATATGCATTTTTTATTTGGTTTTACGTCACTATCAAATGGAATTACCCTAACATCTGCACCTGTTTCTTCTTTTATTTGTAATTCACATTTTTCGTTTGAACATAGTGGAGATGATATTAAATTACCATTTTTAATATGTATTTTAAATTGTTTATAATCATCAACATTAATAATTTTTGTATTAAACTGTTTTGTGGCAGAAACGAACATATCATTTTGAATTTTTTCTAATATTTCTGCAGCATTTTTTTCTAATTCATCTATACTAATATGTTTTTTTTCTTTGGTATGCCTATTTACAATTACACATCTTCCGTTTGCCATATCTTTTGGACCAATTTCTATTCTTAATGGAATGCCTCTTAATTCCCAATAATTAAATTTAAATCCAGGAGTGATATTATCACGTTTATCTATATCTACCCGTATGTTTTGTTTTAATAACATGTTTTGAATTTCAGTGGATTTTTTCAGAATCTGTTTAATTTGTGTCAACGAATAATAAATCGGTATTATTATTATTTGTATTGGTGATATTCTTGGTGGTAACACAATTCCATTATCATCACCATGAATCATTATCATCGCGCCTATTAATCTCCAAGAAACTCCCCATGATGTTTGCCACACATAATTTTCTAGATCATTTTTATCTAAAAATTTTATTTCAAAAGGTTTAGAAAAATTCTGTCCTAATAAATGTGATGTTCCCATTTGTAACGCTTTCCCATCTGGCATTATGGCTTCTACTGTGGTTGTATATGTAGCACCTACAAATTTTTCTAAATTTGTTTTTTTACCTGCAATTACAGGAATAGCTAATTCATTCTCAATGATTTTTTTATACATTTGTAATATATTATAAACCTCTTCTTCTGCTTCTTTTTTAGTTGTATGAGCAGTATGTCCTTCTTGCCATAAAAATTCAGATGTACGTAAAAATGGTTTAGTACTTTTAATTTCAGCTCTTAATGCAGTATTCCAAAAATTGATTTTTAATGGAAGATCTCTCCAACTTTTTATCCATTTTGCATAAAAAAAATACGCTAGAGTTTCTGATGTAGGTCTTAATGCTAATTTATTAGCCGCATCTTTACCATCATCATATTTAGAAACCCAAAATACTTCGGGATGAAATCCACTAAAATGTGTTTTTTCTTTAACCAAAAGATTTTCTGGTATCAAAACAGGTAAAAATGCATTTTTGTGGCCAGATTTTTTCAGTTTTATATCGATTTCATTTTTTATAAATTCCCATATTTCATATCCATTTGGTCTTAGTGCCATGAAGCCTTTTATAGGAGAGTAATCAATCATTTCTGATTTCATAAGTATATCTATATAC
>WTHC01000040.1 GCA_011523285.1 Nitrosopumilaceae archaeon
TCTTAATCATTCTTGGTACTGTCTTATCCTCTCTGCTATTAATCTATATAAAGTTCTAAAACGTTCCTTAGTTTTATCTGATATAAAATCTATATTGTTAGTTGCTATTTTTTCACAGATATATCTCGTTATATCTTCATTAGAAAATTTTCCCCATATGTCATGCTTGGACCATATGAATTCCAGATTTGCTATTACTCCTTTTTTACCTGATTTAGATATTTGTTCTGTAGTTATATCGTTGTAACTTTCATATCTGAGTTTTATTTCATATGTTTGATTAACTGCAAAAAGATAATCTTCTATTGCGAGATAATCTTCTATTGTTTGTATGTTATCATCGTGTTCAAAAAATATTGTTTGAATATTAGAAAATTTATTCAAAATTAGTTGATTTGATATAAATTTTGACTCGTCACTATTGTCAAGTAATACGAACGTTTTATATCCATTATTTCTATAAAAAATAGCCAACGGCAGTACTGAATTTTTGTTATATGCAGCAACTATGTTTAATGGATTCATAGATATATTGGGATCTTGTAGTAATTTGTCAAATGAATTTAGATACATGCAATCTGACATAGTCTCAACAATAATTATTGGCCTAGAATTTATACCGATTTGTTTATCTGTTATGGATTCTACTAAGCCTTTAGACAATCCATATATTATTGGTATTAGAGTTTTTGAATCTGCATTCCAATAATCGTAGACTATTCTACTTAGATGGCGTTTTTTATCCAATTCTACAACAAGCAGATTTCCAGGAGTGTAGTCAAAAATCATATATGGTGAATGTGTTGCATATAGAATTTGATTATTACCTGCTAAATTTTTTAATAAGTTAGCTATACCAATTTGTTGTGTGGGATGTAAATTCCTTGCAGGTTCATCAAGTAATAGTATGGCTTCTTTTAATTCGGCCTTCTGTGTTTCTGCAGTAAAATTAACAATAAAAGAAAAAATCCATTTAAATCCTTCTGCTCTTCTACTAAGTAATCCAGTGTTTGTTATTGTTCCATCTTTGTGAACATCTGATATCACTACACTCATAATGTTTCCAGGATTATATCGTAAATCAACATGAATAGGATCTCCTTTCCATGCTGGATTTAATCTTGTTGTTAATCTGTTACTAGCTGTATTAAGAAACTTGATTAATCTACTTGGACTATCTTTGTATTCGCCAATTTTTTGTATATCTAATTCAGCTAAATAAAATAAATTTGTAACAGTTTCAGTTTTATCAAACTCTTCATCATATTCTATTTTATACTCGGATGATTCTGATAAATATTCATTTAGATTTATATTTCCATAAATTTTCTTATAATCAGAAAAATAGACGAAACGTGGATGCATATTTTCCTTTATGAAATTTTTTAGCATATCACTTTGAGTTTTGCCTATTAGTAAATTATCTAAATCATTTTCATCATAAACTTTTTTCCATTCTGAAATAACATTTGGTTCTACAGATGCTAATACTAATAAATTATTATTAATCTCCCACACTTTTTTTTTGAAATCTTCAAAGCTTAATTGCAGTGGACTATTTAAAAAATCTATATTCAATCTTATTCTTATATGGTTCGGTACTGTTTTTATGAATTCTAATATTTTGTTTGCAAAATTTTCTCGTGTATGTAAGTTTTCATTGATAGATGAATCTATTTTTATTTCTCCAAAATCATACTGGATCTCTTGATTCATGTTTGTTCTAAAAATCTTAATCTTGTTTATATTCGGTAAATCATTAAATTTCTTATTTATGATATTTGTTTCATGTTCGTTAAGTTCAAATTCACCTTCTGCTATTCTGATTTCATTTTTTAAATCGTCTGACATTTCGTCACATAAATCTAATTCTGATATAGTTTCCTCTTTATTAAGTAGAGTTAAAGCTTGTAGTATTGTTGTTTTGCCACTTTCATTCCTACCAATAAAAGCAGCTAAATCTCCTACGCTTATTTGCCCAGAATCATGTATACATCTATACGCTCTAACCCTAAATTTTCTTAATCTCATATCTAGCCGCTAATTAGAATAATCTGATATAACTATATTGTGGTGATTATCATAGTATGCTTAAAAATATAAAGACTAATCAGATCAATTATTATCATGAAAACTATTTCATTTATAGTATTTTTATTACCTTTAGTGTCAACTTTTATGTTTGGAACTCTTGTCATGGGTGAAATTTTAAAACTTCCTGATCGAGAATTAAATTTATTACAATTTAATGAACAACAAATCCAAAACGATGTTATGACAATAACAGGCATTAAAAATACATATGAAAAATCATCTCCAATCAATATTAATGTAATAATAGATGATTCTTCATTTTCATGTGGAGATCTATTTTTATCTATACACAAAATAGATTCAGATAAAACTGAATTAATCACACAAAGTGGATTTTTTGGACAATGTTTTCAACAAAATGATCAATTATTGCCAATTAATGATGAATTTGTAGAAATAATAGATATTCCAGGTGAATACGAAATAATTGCGCAACTACATGACAAACATTATAAAAAAATTGCTATCGTTAGCAAGAAATTTCTGGTTATATGATTAATATATTAAAATAAGAATATTATAATTAAAGTATGTTTATGGATATATGTTTATGGTTACAAAAAAACAAGATAATAATGAAAATTCTCCAAAGGCGTCTGGCACAAAAGTGAAGCGTAAGTCAATTAATTCCTCATCTAAGGCTAAATCCATTCGTACATCCTCTGTATCTAAAACTACACCTACTAAAACTAAACTTACTAAAACTAAACTTAC
>WTHC01000012.1 GCA_011523285.1 Nitrosopumilaceae archaeon
ATATACTAATAATCTAATAAATATACTAATATTTTATGATCAAAACAAGTAGTAAAACAGATCATATATATAAATATTAAAAATACATGTTTATATTATATTATTCTTGAGTGATTTTTTTATAGATGTGAATATATCTATTGCTAATTTTATTAATCAAACTTTTTGGTAATTTTGGTACAATTGGATCGATCGTATGTTGTTTTGATAAGTCAAATTTTTGTTTATATTTATGCAAAATTAACCAATCACGGAGAATTTGTTTATCAAATGAATTTTGAATATGGCCAATTTGATAAGACTTTTTTGACCATAATCTACATTCATCTGGGCCAATAGAATCAGCTAAAATAATCTTATCATCTAATAGACCAAATTCCAATTTCAGATCTGCAAGTATAAAATCAACCGAATCTACGATCTGGGACATTTGTTTGTATATTTTAATCGACACATTAGCTAATTCATCAAACATGGAAGAGGTGATCATATTATTGTGTATAAGATCATTTTTAGTAATAGGCATATCAATGTGAGATTTAGTGGTTGGATCAAAAATAGGCGTGTTTAATTTTGAGGCAAGTTTGAGGTCATTTTGATCAATTTTAATTAGATTATTTTTATATCTAGACACAAGACTGCCATAGAAATAACCACGCACGATACATTCTATTGGCAACATGTCTAGTTTTTGAACTATAATTTCATTATCTGATTTCACAGAGATCAAATGGTTTTGATAATCAATTTTATTAAACCAAAATTTAGAAAATTTACACAATATTTCACCTTTGTGAGGTATTAAATCATTAAACTGGACATCAAAAGCTGATATTCGATCACTAAATCTAAACAGTAATCTATCATTTCCTATATCATATATGTCTTTAACTTTACCAGATCCTAAAAATTTCAATTTTATAAGATTAAGAATCCGATCACGAACCCATCATTCCAGGCATTTTAGCTGGTGTTCGATATTGTTTTTTTACGTAAATACCTTCATCAGATGTAACAATAACAAATAACATGTCATTATAAACTGGTGGAGATACTAATATTTTGTGTCCAGGAGCTAATGTGTCTAACTTTTCAATTTGTTGATTACCAAAATCAATTTGCACATTAGTTAATGGTAGATTCCCAGTATTTTGGAGTAAGATTCTAGACATTATAAATAGATCTTGTGGATCTTTAAATGGATCAACGAATATGTCGTACTCATTAGAAGTGATAGACACAGGTAAAGTAAATAATAAAGTTGTAATTATTGTAGTTGCTGCTATTACACTACTTACAATAAGCAGTTTATAAATTACCAATTATCTTACGAGTGATAAAGTTATTTATAAATAATTATGTTAAGAAATTATTACTGGACGTGCAGAGACATATCTAGTAGAATTTAGTTTAGAAAATGGTTTGCCTTCTGTTTGTTTTTTTATTTTATTTACTAAATGTTCTATTGATCCTAGTACAATATTTCCAGTATGTCGTTCTCTGATATTAAAATGATTAGATGTAATTTCTTTGTCTCCAATTAGTAAAACATATGGAATCCATTCTGTTTCAGCTAGACGTATTTTTTTGCTAGTACTATAATTACGATCATCTATATCTACACGTATTTTATTTGTTGTTAATTGTTCTGCTAAATTATCACAGTATTCTATAAACTTGTTGTTAATTGGGATTATTCTTATTTGGATTGGTGAGAGCCATATTGGCAAATATGGTTTTGTATTTTTAGATATTTGTTTAGCTGTGTTTTCCAATAGAGCATAAATCACTCTTTCAATAGCTCCACTAGGAGAATTATGTAATATTATGGGATGCGTTTGATCATTTTTTTCATTTGTAAAAGTAATACCAAATTTATGACCATTTTCAATGTCTATTTGATCAGTAGATAATGCAGAAGCATTATTAAGATTATCAATATAATTAAATTCCCATTTTAAAACAAAATAGAAAAATTTGTCTTTCCAAAGTTCTATCAATACAGGTTTATTCATTTTTGTTACTAAATGTCGTATTAATTCTTTATTATTATTAAAAAATTCTTCTGTGGTCCTAATTACCATTTCATAATCTGAATCCATGATACTCAAACCATGAATAATTTTTTTAGATAATTCAAATCTTGTTTTTAATTCATTTATGGCTTGGTTCATATCTTTACAAAATGCATGACAATCTGGCATTGTAAATGCTCTAAGCCGTTTTAATCCCACCAATTCTCCAGATTGTTCACGTCTAAAGCTATATCTAGTCAACTCATATAATTTGAGTGGTAATGTTTTATATGATAAATTAAAATTATTCATCATTAAAAACTGCCCAAAACATGCAGCAAATCTCAATATTAGTTGTTTATTTTCAGATGTGATGTTGTATTGTCTAGCAGGAAATCTATTAAAATAATGAGATAAACTCGGATGACAAGAATCATACATTATTGGTGTTTCAACTTCAATACCACCATAGTCAATTATTTCATTTGTAACATATTTTTCGATAAGAGATTTCATTAATTTACCATTGGGAAAAAATTTCATGTTACCAGAATCAGAAGCAGATTCATAATCTGCAATTGCGAGTTTTTTCATGAGTTTAATATGCGGTGGTTTTATGTTTGCAATATGTTTGTTACTTACTTCATAATTATAAAGGATTTCAAGATTATTATGCATATGAAAATTGAAATCATTGATTTCATGTAATTCTCCATTTGGGGTCATAATAAACCAAGTAGATATTATTTTTGATTCATTATCTAG
>WTHC01000054.1 GCA_011523285.1 Nitrosopumilaceae archaeon
TTTTATAAATTTCTTGTGCTTGATATTGCGCTATGTCATCAAAATGATTTGCATCATATGAATTATTCCATACATTTAGAAATATTTTTAGCATCAGATTATTCAATATTATATCATAATGAAATATGGCAGAAGTTTTAACTTTATTATCTATCAGTAATAATTCCGAATCGTCAAAAATAAAACAATTTTGAGATATATCTGAAATATGTATTTTAATACCGTCTGGAATTGTTTTAAATTGATTTGTGGCAATAGCATTAGGCGGAACAATGATTTGTATGAGTATATCTTTTTTTATTGATATAATAAGCTGTTTTTTACATTTCGTTAATATGTTCATTCCATCACAATCTACCATTATTTTAATAGATGATTTTACATTATCAAATAACTGGTTAATTTTAGTAAAATTATTATCTACATTAATGTGATGATAGATTTTTTCGTCTACTGTGTTATGTTTGCTATTTAGATTAATTTCTTTTAAATTATCAATAATTGTGTTCATTGTATCTACTTTGTTGATTTGTTTTTGTAGAATTGAATTAAATGCATTTTCAGGTCCTATTGCAGTACATGTAATTGGTTTACTTCTTGACAAAATTACCAATCGTTTTTTTGCTAATTTTAATAATACAGAATATATTTTAGTTCTTGGTATTGCAGAATAATATGCTAGATCGCTTGCAGATGTAGCACCTTTCGATATTAATGTTAAGTAGGCATTACTTTCATATTTACTCAAGCCAAATTCTTCTAAGCTTATTACCAACATAGATAATTAATACACAAATGTATTTAACTTAGAATAATCTAATTTACCACGTATAAAGAAAACCAATTAATTTTTGTGAAATATAATAAGATATAATGTTATTTACTGCGCTGATTTTATTTAAAGATTATGTATGTATAATATTAGTATAATTTTTTTAACAAAGTTTTCGATACCTGTTTACATCATAGAATAGGTACACAAATATCGTATTGTAATCGGTAGATTATATGAGTTTGGCTTCACAGGAATTAGAAAATAGCGCAAGCAAATATGCATCAGAAGCTATAAAATCAGATTCTAATGGATCTTATGGTGTAGCAATAACAAATTATCAAAAAGCAGTAGATTCTCTAATGAAATTGATGAAATGCTATCCAAATAATAAATTAAATAGAATATATATAGAAAGAAGGGCATCATATAAAAATAGAATAAAATTATTACAAATGACATCGTCTGTAGAACTTAATTCAGAGAAGAAAGCAGATAATACGGCGGATCTAAGCAATGATTTTAACAATTTAATTATGACAGAAAAACCCCAAATAAATTGGGAAGAAGTAATAGGTTTGGATGACGCAAAAAATGCATTACGTGAATCTATAGTATATCCTACAAAGAGGCCCGATTTATTTCCATTAGGTTGGCCACGTGGAATATTGCTATATGGGCCTCCAGGATGTGGTAAAACTGTGTTAGCAGCTGCAACAGCGAATGAAATCGATGGTTATTTTTTTAATGTGGATGCGGCATCAATGATGAGTAAATGGCTCGGCGAAGCAGAAAAGAACGTATCTAAATTATTCAACATAGCTAGATCATATGCTGAAAAGCAAATCAAACCAGTGATTTTATTCATAGATGAAGTTGATTCATTACTTGGTACTAGAAATAGTGAAGTTGGAGGCGAAATACGAGCTAGAAATCAATTTTTGATAGAAATGGATGGTGTTAACACCAAACACAAAGAGCTGAAGATGTATGTTATAGGTGCAACCAATAAACCTTGGAGCCTAGATTGGCCATTTTTGAGAAGATTCCAAAAAAGGATATCGGCATCATTGCCAGATATTAAATCTAGAGTAAGTTTATTTGATTTATACAGTATACCACTAAAAATAGATGATAAAGTTAAATCTACAGAATTGGCGAAAATATCTAATGGATATAGTGCTAGTGACATCAGAGATATATGTCAAGCAGCTCAATTAAAAGCCGTTAATGAATTATTCAATTCGAATGAGTATACAGAGCCTATAGATGGAGAAGATTTACCTCAACCAAAAAATTTAACGATGATTGATTTTAAAGAGATAATGAATAGAAGAAAACCTAGCGTTTCAACAGAAATGGTAAAAGCGTATTATAAATGGGGAGAAGAATTCAAAGCGTTATAAAAATTAAATTCAATCATATAAGAATATGATTAATATTTTGAATACATTATTTTGTATATGGTTGTAAAAATATAAAAATTTAAATCGTCAGAACGATGATGTATAGAGGGTAATAACGTTCATAAAAAATTCAACACACGTCAATAAATTTGCAAAAATAATATTTGATGATGGTACAATAATTAATGGTATAGGATTTGGATATCCTAAAACTGTATTTGGAGAGATGGTATTCAATACAGGAATGGTAGGCTATGTAGAATCTATGACAGATCCATCTTATAATGGACAAATTCTCACCTTCACATACCCACTTATAGGTAATTATGGAGTTCCTAATATTAGTACAAAAGATGAAAATGGGATTGAAAAACATATAGAATCAGATAGAATTCAAGTAAAAGGAATAGTCATACACGATTTGTCTTTAGTTTCCAATCATTGGAGTTCAGTTATGACATTAGACGAATGGTTGTATAAAGAACAAATTCCAGGAATATATAATGTAGATACAAGAAAATTAACAAAAAAACTCAGGGAAGATGGCGTGACGATGTGTGCTTTAGTTGTTAGTGATTCAGATAATGTAAATATTGAAGACATACAAACCAAATTAAAAAAAACTGTGAATTACAACAACAAAAATTTTATGGAGTATGTTTCCACTAAAAAAATACAAATCATTGGAGACACAAACTCAAATGTTGTTATAATCGATACAGGAACAAAAAATTCTATTTTGAGAAACATAATAGACATAAAATATGGAATTATAAAGATGCCATGGAATACAAAAGTTGAAAAGATTTTATCGTACAAACCAAATGGTGTCATCATAAGTAACGGGCCTGGAGATCCAAAAATATGTGCAGATACCATAAAAACAGCTAATATTTTGTTGGAATACAATATGCCAGTTCTAGGAATTTGTCTAGGCGCTCAAATTTTAGCTTTAGCTGACCATGCCAAAACATATAAATTGAAATATGGTCACAGAAGCCAAAATAAACCTTGTATAAATATAGATGATTCGCGTACATATATCACAAGTCAAAACCATGGATACTGTATAGATCGTGAATCTTTAAAAAATTCTGAATTCAGATTATGGTTTATTAATGCAGATGATAAAACAGTAGAGGGGATAAAACATAAAAAAAATAAATCTATCGCAGTACAATTTCATCCAGAAGCTGCACCAGGACCTTATGATTGTAAATATATTTTTGATACATTCAAAAAAATTATGGAGGAAAATAAAAACTGTCCAAAATAAAAAATATTAAAAAAATACTAGTGCTAGGCAGTGGGGCAATTAAAATCGGAGAAGCTGGCGAAAGTCATTAAGGTGGCCGTCAATTCGATTACTCCGGTAGTCAATGCCTCAAGGCAATAATAGAAGATGGAATAAAAACAGTGTTAGTCAATCCAAACATTGCAACAATCCAAACAGATGCAAAATTTGCTGATAAAATATACTTATTACCAGTGACAACAGAATATGTAAATCGAGTGATAGAAAAAGAAAGACCAGATGGAGTAATGCTAGGTTTTGGAGGTCAAACTGCTTTAAATTGCGGTGTAAATCTTTCAGATTGTGGATCTATAAAAAAATACGGCATCAATGTACTAGGCACTAAAATAGATAGTATCAAAATTAGTGAAGATAGACAACTTTTCAAAGAAGCTATGTCCAATTGCAATGTGCCAACTCTTGAAAGTGAAGCCGTGGAATCATTTCAAGATGCTAAAATTGTAGCCAAGAGATTAAACTATCCAGTTATCATAAGAGTAGCATATACATTAGGAGGACGAGGTGGCGGAGTTGCACGAAATGAAATAGAACTATACGAGATAGTAAATAGAGGAATAAATGCAAGTATGGTAGGCCAAGTGTTAATAGAGAAATACATTGGAAATTGGAAGCAGATAGAATACGAAATAATGAGAGACAGTAACAAAAATAGTATAACTATTTGTAATATGGAGAATATTTTGGCTATGAAAGTGCATACTGGAGATAATATAGTAGTAGCTCCATCACAGACAATAAATAATTCAGAATATCATTTACTAAGATCTGCATCTATACGTGCAGCAGATCATGTAAATATTATTGGAGAATGTAATGTTCAATTTGCATTAGATACACATTCTTCAAAATATGTAGCAATAGAAATGAACCCAAGATTATCACGTTCCTCAGCACTTGCTAGTAAAGCTACTGGATATCCTATTGCATATATGTCTGCAAAAATTAATTTAGGATATACTTTAGATGAACTACAAAATAACATTACTAAAAAAACTACTGCATGTTTTGAACCATCACTAGATTATATAGTTTGTAAACATCCACGTTGGGATTTTAATAAATTTGAATTTGCAAGTAAAAAGCTTGGGACCACCATGAAATCCACTGGAGAAGTTATGTCTATAGGCAGAACATTTGAAGAAGCTTTACAAAAAGCAATAAGAATGCTCGATATAAATAAAGACGGATTAGTACTTAACAAATATGACAAAGATATTGACGACGAAGAAGATATAGAAAACCATTTGATGAATCCAGATAATTCTATATTATATTATATTGCTGCTGCAATTAAGAAAAAAATACCAATAGAAAAAATTTCAAGACTATCATCAGTGGATCCATGGTTTATAAATAAAATTAAAAATATTGTAGAGTTAGAGAATAAATTAATTCGTAACAAACTTGATATGAAGTTACTACGTGAAGTCAAAAAACGTGGTTTTTCAGACAGACAAATAGCCAGAGCAACTAACATAAGTGAGTATAATGTAAGACAAACTAGAAAACAAATCGGAGTTGTACCAGTAGTAAAACGAATAGATACATTATCAGCAGAATGGCCTACTCAAACAAATTACTTATATTTAACATATGGGGGGGACAAAAATGATTTTCAAATAACAAATGGTGGAAGTATAATAGTTTTAGGTGCAGGTCCATACAGGATTGGAAGTAGTGTAGAATTTGACTGGGGCACTGTAAATATGGTGTTTGGTTTACAAGAAAATGGTGAAAAAAATGTCAGTGTTATAAATTGCAATCCAGAAACTGTGTCAACTGATTATGATATATGTGAACGCCTTTATTTTGAAGAATTAACAATAGAAAGAATTTTAGACATAATAGAATTTGAAAAATCGAAAGGAGTCGTAACATCTGTAGGAGGTCAAATTGCAAACAACTTAACTTTACAACTGCATAAAAATGATGTTAATATAATAGGCACAGAGCCTATTAATATAGATAAAGCTGAAGATAGATCTAAATTTAGTAGCATTCTAGATAGATTAAATATATTACAACCAGCTTGGAAAAAGTTTTCAGATTTGGAAGAGTCTCTAGAATTTGCAAAATTTGTCAAATATCCAATAATCGCACGTCCATCATACGTTTTGAGTGGCGCATCTATGAAAGTAGTATGGTCTGAAAACGATTTAAAAAAATATTTTAAGCAAGCTGTGATTTCATTAGAGTATCCTGTGGTAATTTCTAAATATATTACTAATGCATTAGAAGTAGATGTAGATGGAGTTTCAGATACAAAAAATGTCATAATTGGATCAATTATCGAACATGTAGATAATGCAGGCATACATTCTGGAGATGCTATGATGTGCATACCACCAAGAAGGCTAGACAAAATAACAATTGATAAGATTATTCAACATACAAAAAATATAGCAATAGAATTCAAAGTTAAAGGTCCATTTAATATACAATTCATTGTTATCAACAAATTAGTATACGTAATAGAATTAAATATAAGGGCGTCAAGATCAATGCCATTTGTATCAAAATTAAAGAATATTAATTTAGTAAAACTTGCAGCACAAGCCATTTTGAATAAGCCGTTACAAGAAATAACATGCAAAAATAATAACAAAAATTTTGAATTCGGTGTCAAAATACCACAATTTTCATTCATGCAATTAGACGGAGCGGATATAACATTGGGTGTAGAAATGCAATCTACAGGAGAAGTAGCATGTTTAGGACATAGTTTTTATGATGCAATATCAAAAGGGTTAATTGCTGCAGGATATAAATTACCAAAAAATGGTTGCGTCATAGTGATTATGGATCATAACAATATTAAAGATGAGAGAATTCTAAAATCCATAATGATATTACATGATATTGGCTTTACTATATTAACTACAAGAATAATTAGAAAAATTTTATTACAGAAGCTAAATGATGATAGAAATGATAATATAAAAGATTTGGATATCCAACAACATAACGTAATAGAATTATTGTATCAGAAAAAAATAGACATGGTAATTAATATATCAAATACAATGCAAACAACAAGAAATGATAAAATCATCAATGAAGAATATCAAATTAGACGTAAAGCTTTAGAATTAGGCATTCCTGTGTTAACTACAATTCAAATTATGGAAGTATTTATAAAGACATTGCAGTGGAGAAATAAGAAGAAAAAAACCTCGATACAGCCATTGAACTTTGAAATATAGAATCATATAACATTATTTATTATTGTTTCATCACCTATTATTGTTCCATCTAATGATACGATTTTAGCTGATAAGTATTTAGTTCGTCTTAAAATTGGTGAATTAGATTTACGATTAAATTTTCGAGATACATTACGAAAATATTTATTGAAAGATGGGATAATAGTTATTTCCAAAAGTCCAGACATAGAAGGGAATAGACAATCTTTATTAGTTTTTATAGAGACCCAAACTGGCATTCCTGTGTTAACTACAATTCAAATTATGGAAGTATTTATAAAGACATTGCAGTGGAGAAATAAGAAGAAAAAAACCTCGATACAGCCATTGAACTTTGAAATATAGAATCATATAACATTATTTATTATTGTTTCATCACCTATTATTGTTCCATCTAATGATACGATTTTAGCTGATAAGTATTTAGTTCGTCTTAAAATTGGTGAATTAGATTTACGATTAAATTTTCGAGATACATTACGAAAATATTTATTGAAAGATGGGATAATAGTTATTTCCAAAAGTCCAGACATAGAAGGGAATAGACAATCTTTATTAGTTTTTATAGAGACCCAAACTGGCATTCCATTTAAGATAGATTTGTCACTAAAAAATGTAGGATGTATGTGACCCATAATAATTTTGTCTACATTTAGATTTGTAGATGGTTTGACATGGCCATGCGTCAATAATATTTTATCTATTATTAGTCCCATAGAGCTTGTTACAGTTATTTCTCGAGGTAACAAATTTTGTATGTTACCATCATGGTTTCCAGGTATTAGTATGACGTTAGTTTTTTTTGTTATTTTCTCAAAAAAAAAAGCTATATCATTTTGTTCATTTGTAGATATATCATATATACTAGATTTGACATCACCTAATATTATTAATGAATTTGGTTTTGTGTCATTAATTATGTTTTCAACATCTTGAGTTATATCTTTTATAGCTCTAGATATATGATCGTTATTTGCTATAAATGCATTTTCAAATCCAATATGTAGATCAGAAATAATTAATTTTTTTTTACTCCCTTCCAAAATTAGTGCAGGTTTAAATGGAACTATTCTTAATTCATACATAATAATATACTTTATCAATTAGTTAAATTAGTATGTATGAATTAAATAAAATTAATTTAATATTAACTGAGAATAGAATAAAAGTACATGTATTTAATCCTAGTAAAAGAAAGATTTGGTGCGTAGTTGGAGAACAAAATGAATATTGGCTAGATCAAAGTTTGAATTTTTGCTCTTGTAAAGGTTACTATTTTACTAGATTGAACCAAAAAATGTCATGTTATCATCTTAAATCTGTGGAGATTGCATATAAAAACAAAAATAAAAATATAGATATTGTGGAGTTTACAGATGAAGAATATGACGGTTTTTTATTAAGTGTAATTTACAACTTGTATGATTGAGCGTTGTTCAATCGTCTAAATCTATCGTAAATAACTCATTCTTCGTGACTCCAGCCCATAGACCCATAATGCCACCATCTGATGTTAGTGGCGATATAGAAGATATTTGTTGTATTTTGATATGTGTAGGAGAATTAGGGAACCATAGCATAGCCATGTAGTCTCCTACATTTCCCACTTTATTTGGTGTGGCTAATACAATTTTGTTTGTATCAAATCCATTTTTGGTTAATGCGTTGATTGATTTTTGTTTAAGACCTAGTTTTCCATGCAAAAAAACATAGATATTTTTATTTTTATCAATTTGCATAGATTATGCAATGTTTTAACATAGATTAACTTTTAAAATGTGGAAAAAAGTTAAATTCATTTATAACAGATAGTATCTGTGAAAATTATAACGATAGGAAATAAAATTTTTGTAACTGTTTTTCAGTTAGCTGGTATACAAGGTAAAATGGTAGAGAATTCCAAACAGGCTTTATCTGAAATAAATAAAGTAATAAATGAAAAAGTAGGATTAATTTTGATGAGTGATGATGTAGCAAAGCCTATTGATGATCAATTAACTAAATTAAGAGCTAAGAAATCTATTTTAGTATTTTCATTACCTCATTCTAATAGTCAGAAAGAAAATGTAGACTACAGAGTTATGCTTAAAAAAATACTAGGAGTATAAGTATTAAGAAATAGATAATGTGGCATATTTATCCAGACTAAAATTAATTCAACTTCACTACGATCATTTAAATTATGTTTCTGTATTTTGCATACATGAAAGCTGTATTTTATTATAAAAATGATGTTGTTCTAAAAGAAGTTGATATGCCTCAGGTTGGATCTGAAGATGTATTAGTCGAAATGAATGCCTGTGGAATTTGTGGATCTGACATAGAAAAAGTATTTGGAGAATATAGTAAATCTTCAATGCGTTTAGGTCATGAACCGTCTGGAACAATTATTAAGATAGGCGACAAGATATCTGAATTTAAAATAGGCGACAGAGTGTTTGTACACCATCATGTTCCTTGTTATACATGTCATTTTTGTATCAACAATAATGAAACAATGTGCCCAAAGTATGAAAAAAGCAATATACATCCATGTGGCCTATCAGAAATTTTTCTGGTACCGTCTTGGAATATAAAACATGGTGGAGTTATCAAGATTCCAGATAGTATGACATTTGATCAAGCTGCCATGATAGAACCTTTAGCATGTTGTATACGAACATGGAAAAAATTTTCGTATAATAAAACTTGTTCGATTATTGTATTTGGAGCTGGATCTACTGGTTTAATGCATATAATGTTAGCAAAAAATAATGGAATTAATAGGATTATGTGTATAGATATAAATGATTTTAGATTAAGTTTTGCAGAAAAAATTGGCGCGGTCACAATAAATTATAATGATAGAAAAATGAAAGAAAAAGCTGTACAATACAATCCAGATGGAGCAGATATAATTATAATTGCAACTAGTAATCAAAATGTTTTTCTTGAAGCTATAGATCTTGTGAGACGTGGTGGAAAAATTGTGCTGTTTGGAGTTCCACCTAAACACACTATGGTAAATATCAATATCAGTACTATCTATTCTAAAGAAATATCAATAATTACAAGTTATGCAGCCTCTGATTATGATACACAAGATGCATTTCATCTTATAACCAATTCGAAAATGAATATAGACAAATTAATAACTCATAAATATTCCCTATCTGATTCGAAAACAGCGTTAAAACATGCTAGAGATGGCAAAGATGCTATAAAAATAATGATCACAAAATAAATAATACGATATTATTATGTGATTGCATGGATTGGGGATTAAAAAATAGAATATCTAGAATTATCAAACCTCATGATGGTAAAACTGTCATGCTAGCTATAGATCATGGTTATTTTTTAGGGCCTACAGACAAATTAGAAGATCCTAAAAAAACAGTAAACAAATTAGAAAAATTTTGTGATTCAATTATGCTAACAAGAGGAATATTGAGAACGTCCATGAATGCTAAATTTGCCACACCAATAGTATTACGTATATCTGGAGGTAGTAGCATTATTAGTAATGACTTATCAAATGAGAAAATCACAACAAGTGTGAAAGAAGCTTTACGTTTAAATGCTAGTGCTGTTGCTATGTCCATTTTTGTAGGTGCAAAATATGAACATAATTCTTTGATAAGTTTAGGCAACGTGATTAACGAAGCTGAAGAATTTGGAATGCCAGTACTAGCTGTAACTGCAGTTGGCAAAGAGCTTGAAAAAAGAGATGCAAGATATTTGTCTTTGGCATGTAGAATAGCTTCTGAGTTTGGATCTCACATAGTAAAAACATATTATTGCGATGAATTTGAAAAAGTAATAAATTCGTGCCCAATACCTATTATAATTGCAGGAGGTCCTAAGCTAGATGAACAAAAAGCTTTACAATTAACTTATGATGCTATTAATGCAGGGGCAGCAGGAGTAGACATGGGGAGAAATATATGGCAATCAGAACATCCAATAGAAATGATCAAAGCAGTAAGATCAATAGTACACGGAAATAAAAACTCTAACGAAGCATATACAGATTTTAAATTAGCCATCAAAAAATAAATTAAAAGTTAGACATATGCATATGTATTATTTTCCACGTAGGTTTTTTAAAAAACACAAATGTGGACCTCGTATGAGATGAAATTTTTTTACAGCTATAAATAGTATTGTTGATCAATAATCCATGTTGATATAATTCAAATGCAGCTATTGCAAAATTATCTAATAACTCGATCTTTAAATTTTGAATTTCATAGTCATAATCTGAAATACCAACAAATCTCAATTCTTCTAAGGCGATAGTAGTTGTGAAATCTTTTAAGTCGTGTGGCGGTATATCGCTGAAGCTAGAAAAAGCAGAATCTTGAGCTTGGATATCATATAAAGCGCGTAAGTTTTTAGTTTTGCCTATATCAAAAAATGTTTTAATTATTTCAAATAATTGTTCTTTATCGTTCAATGTGTTTTTAATAAGTAAATCTAATTTTTAATGTTTATTTTCACAAAATACAATACTAATGTCAATTTATTGGTTTGATGAAATGTATTAATAGTTAAAATTATGATTTATTTTGGTAACAATGAACAATATGTCTGGCGCTAAATCACTTATGTTAGCATTAGAAGAGCAAGGAGTAAAACAAGTTTTTGGATTACCAGGAGGAGCCAATTTACCTATGTATGATGAATTATTTAAGAGTGATATACGACATATTTTGGTACGCCATGAACAATCAGCTTCTCATATGGCTGATGGTTTTGGTAGAGTAAGTAGGAAAGCTGGAGTTTGTTTTGCTACATCAGGTCCTGGTGCCACAAATATATTAACCGGCATAGCTACAGCACAAGCAGATTCTGTCCCAATGATAGCAATAACTGGTCAAGTACCAGTAAATATGATTGGTAAAGATGCATTTCAAGAAAGCGATATAATAGGAATGTCAAACCCAGTTGTCAAATATTCATTTCAACCAAGACATGCATCAGAAATTCCACTTACAGTAAAAAAAAGTTTTTACATAGCCGAAACCGGCAGGCCTGGACCAGTATTAATAGATATACCAAAAGATGTACAACAAAATGAATCTAAGATGGATTTTACATCCAAATTCAAGATAAAAGGATACAACCCATGGACTATACCAGATGTTACACAAATAGAAAAAGCAATAGATATGATAATCTCATCTACAAAACCAATGATTTTGGCAGGAGGAGGAGTTATTATATCATCGTCTTTTGCAGAATTACAATCAATTGCAGAGTTATTAAATATACCCGTAGTTACAACATTTAAAGGAAAAGGATCATTTCCGGAAGATCACCCATTATCATTAGGACCGATAGGAATGCATGGACATGCAGAAGCGAATAAACTCATGACAGAAGTTGATTGTGTGTTAGCTATAGGTACTAGATTTTCAGATCGTTCAGTAGGAACATTTGACGAATTTGAAAAAAAGCTAAAAATAATACATATGGATATAGACCCAGCAGAAATAGGTAAAAATCAGACTACCAATATAGCAGTAGTTGGGAATGTGCAGACATCGTTAAGAATGATGATCAAATTAATACTACAAAAAAAATTAAAAAAAGTAATAAACAGTGAATGGATGAAACATGTAAAAGAAGTAAAAGAATATTGGAGAGACAATCTGAAGATTCATCCTGGCGAAATGAGCGCAGCACGAATTTTAAGAAAATTACGTAACACATTACCGAAAAAGTCAATAATTACTACAGAAGTAGGTCAACATCAAATGTGGGCGTCACTATTTTTTGATGTTATAGAGCCAGGAACTTTCTTTAGTTCTACTGGATTAGGCACTATGGGATGGGGTTTCCCAGCAGCCATTGGAGCAAAAATAGCTGCGCCAAATGTGCCAGTTGTAGACATAGCTGGAGATGGAAGTTTCAACATGACAGAAAATTCTTTGGCTACATCAGTGTTGGAAGATATTCCTGTGATAGTATTTTTAATAAATAATTTTTCATTAGGTATGGTAGCTCAATGGCAAAGAACATTTTATAATAGGCGTATGATAGGAGTAGATCTGAAGAACTGTCCAGATTATATAAAGTTAGCCGAATCATACGGAGCTCAAGGAATAAGAGTTCAATCGCTAGACCAATTAGAAAAAGCAATAAAAACAGCAATTAAAAGTAATGTTGCAACTGTGATTGACATACCAATAGACCCAGAAGAAGATGTGCTACCATTTGTGGCACCAGGAACATCGTTGAAAGATATGATATTACCGTCATAAAGAAAATGTATGCAATTTTATCAATATTAGTAGAAAACAAACCAGGTATTTTGTTCAAGATTACTCATTTATTCAGATCTAGGAATTTCAATATAGAAAATATTTCCGTGGGAGTTACAATGGATCATGATTATTCAAGAATAACTATCGCAACAAATTGTAACGAAAAACAAATTCAGCAATTAGTAAAACAAATTAACAAGATGATAGATACTATCGAAGTTAAAAGATTGAATCAAAACAAAAGTGTATATAAAGAAACTATTTTATTTAAAATACTGAAAAGCAAGAAATCTGATCTAGTTGAATTAAATAAATTATGTGATACATACAATGGTAAAATTTATGAAGGTAATAATTCAATAATAATTGAATTAACAGAAGAGCCTAACAAGATAAGTTCTTTTGAAAAAGAAATAAAAATACATAAAATTTTAGAGACTGCACGAACTGGAATAGTAGCTTTAGAGAACAATGAATATTAAAATTTTTGACACAACATTGCGAGACGGAGAACAAACTCCAGGTGTTGCATTATCACCAACACAAAAATTGAGCATAGCCAAAAAATTAGACAGTTTAGGTGTAGATATAATTGAAGCTGGATTTCCAATAATTTCAGATGGAGAAAGTAATGCTATTAAAATGATAGCTAAAGAAAATTTAGATGCAGAAATATATGGTTTAGCACGTACTAATAAAAAAGATATAGACGCAGTGATAAAAGCAGAGCTTAATTATGTACATATGTTTATAGCTACATCAGACATTCACTTAAAATATAAATTGAAACTCACACGCGATCAAGTTATTGAAAAGATCATAGAAACAATAGAATATAGTAAATCTCATGGTCTTAAAATAGAATTTTCTGCAGAAGATGCTACAAGGACAGAACGTACTTTCCTAAAAAAAATATTTAAAACCGTCGCGAAACATGGTGTAGATACTATAGACATACCAGATACAGTAGGATATGCCACACCACAATATATAGGAGAGATCACAAAAGACGCAGTAGATATAACAAGACTTCCAATTAGCATACATTGTCATGATGATTTTGGGCTTGCCGTAGCAAATACAATATCAGCTATACAAAATGGAGCAAGATGTGCTCATGTAACAATTAATGGAATAGGTGAAAGAGCAGGAAACACACCCTTGGAAGAATTAGTCATGGCTTTGAAATGTTTACAATTTAACTTAAAACTGTGTACCAATATTAAAACAGAATTATTATACGAGACATCAAGATATATTTCTAAAGTGGTTAAAGTTCCAGTCCAACCAAATAAAGCAATTGTAGGAGATAATGCTTTTAGTCATGAATCAGGAATTCATACACATGGTGTGTTAAATAATCCTCTCACTTATGAGCCAATAGGACCAGAATTAGTAGGGAGAAATAGATGGTTAACAGTTGGTAAACATGCAGGAATACATGGTATCAATTTCATGTTACAAGAATACAATATGAAGCCTAATCCTACACAAACTAAAACTATTCTAAGTAAAATAAAAAACATATGTGATCAAGGTAAACAGATTACAGATACAGAATTATTCACGATAGCTAATGAAATAATTGGTCAATATAAAGAAAATAAATTAGTTAAGCTAATAGGTTTTTCCGTATCTACAGGAATTGGAACTATGCCATATGCATTTGTTAAATTGAATATAAATGGTAAAGATTTTTTTGCTACAGATTATGGTGTTGGTCCAGTAGATGCATCTTTGAATGCAATACAAAAAATAACAGGTAAAATTTCACAGTTATATATCAAAGAATACAAATTAGCGTCCATTTCGGGAGGATCTAGCGCACTATGCGAAGTGACAATAAAAATCGAAGATGCTTCTAACAACAACATATCATCAAAATATGTAGGCGAAGATATAGTAACAACTAGCGTGAAAGCAATGATAGATGGTATAAATAAAATCATGCTCAAAAAAAACAAATCAGGTAAATAATTCAATGTATGATATTGCATTAATAATGGGAGACGGTATTGGACCTGAAATTTCAGAATCTGCAGTATCAGTATTAGAAATAATAAATGATAGATTCAAATTAAAATTTTCCATAAATAGAGTAGAAGCTGGCGATAAAGCTCTAAATGAAACTGGTTATGCATTACCCGCTGAAACTTTATCTTCCATTAAAAAATCAACTGCATGCTTAAAAGCACCTGTAGGTGAAAGTGCATCAGATGTAATTGTATTTTTACGGCGAAGCCTGAATTTATATGCAAATGTTAGACCGATCAAATCATATCCCAATATGTCGGCATTAAAAAATAATATCGATTTTGTAATTGTGAGGGAAAATACTGAAGATCTGTACATAGGAAATGAATTTGATATAAATGATGACGCATCTATAGCAATAAGACTTATTTCTAAAAAAGCGTCCAAACAAATTGCATCTTATGCATGTAACACTGCCAAATATAGAAATATATTAAATAAAGTAACTTGCGTTCATAAATCCAATGTAATGAAAAAAACAGACGGTTTATTTCTCAAAACGTGTGAGATGGTGTCTAAAACATATAGCAATATAAAATTTGAATCTATGTACGTAGATGCATGTGCTATGAACATTATACGGAATCCTGAAAAATTCGATGTCATAGTAACAACGAATATGTTTGGAGACATATTATCAGATGAAGCCGCACAAATTTCTGGTAGTTTAGGGATAGCACCAAGCGCAAATATTGGAGACAAATATGCTATATTTGAACCCATACACGGAGCTGCGTTTGATATAGCTGGTAAAAAAATTGCAAACCCAATATCAATCATACTATCAATAAAAATGATGCTAGATTGGATTGGTATTAAATATAATGATAATGAAGCCAGTGCTGTGTCCAAAGTGGTGGAAAATGCAGTGTATAATACTATAAACAAAAATATAAAAACAAAAGATATAGGTGGTAATTACACAACAAATGAATTTACCAAAGAAGTAATTAATAGAATTCAATTAATGCAATAAATCATATTGCAACAAAAATTATCACGGATGTAGTCTATTAGGATCTCTAGGATATAATACAGTTTCACGTATATTTTTTGTATTGAGTAATACCATCATCAATCTATCTAGACCTATTCCACATCCTGCATGTGGAGGCATGCCCCAATTAAACACATTTAAATGATTAATAAAGTCAGTATAATCTAACCCTTGGCTAGTCATTCGATTTTTTATTTTTTGTGCATCATATAATCTAGTACCCCCAGACGAGATCTCAACGTCAGCATATTGAAAATCAAAAGATTGCGACAGTTCTTCGCATTCATCTTTTTCATGAATATAAAATGGTTTTAGCGATAATGGCCAATCTATGATAAAATAAAATTCGGTGTGCATATTTCCAATTAATTTAAGATGCGAATCTAATAGATCGTCACCGAATTCTATTTTGATATCATTATCTTGTAGCTTTTCCAAGATTTTTGCATAAGTGAATTTCTTAAAAGGAATATGTTGCAAGTTTTGTAATTTTGGATTCACAAGATCAGTATCATGTTTACAATTATCAATAATAGATTGATATATTTTTTTGATCAGTGATTCTATTAAATTCATGATATCATAATAATCAACGAATGCTGCTTCGAAGTCCACACTAGTAAATTCACTAAGATGTTTTAACGTATGAGATTTTTCAGCTCTATAAAATGTAGAGATCTCAAAAACACGATCAAATCCTAACATCATTTGTTCTTTGTATAATTGAGGACTTTGAGCTAAGTATGCATTATTATTAAAATATTTCAGAGTAAATAAATTAGCGCCACCCTCAGTAGCATTACCAATAATTTTTGGCGTGGTTATTTCTAAAAATTTTTGCGTTATCAAAAAATTTCTAATAGATTGAATCACATTATGACGTATTTTAAATATAGATGCTGTTTTTGGATTACGCATATCTAAAGCTCTAGAATTTAATCTGGTGTCCAAATGACTAATGTTACTACGTAAATCTAATGGAGAATGTAGTGTTGCTTTCGAAATAACTGCAATAGACTTTGAATTCAATTCAAAATTAAATTCATGCGATTCAGATTTCTGTAGAATGCCACTTACTTGTATTATGCTATTCTTTGTTACTTCTGTCGAATTTAGAATTTGGTTTTTTAGTATTACTTGCAACATACCAGTATTATCACAAACTACCACAAACGTTAATTTTTTCAATTTGATAACGCGTTCTATCCATCCACAAATAACTAAATATTGGCCTAACAGTTTTGACGAGATATCACATATAAAATGTGTTCTGCTAAATTTATTTTTGTTTTCTAGATTCTTCAAATTCAATTTCAATGTCCAAGTTTTGAACTAATTTGACTATATTGATTACTTTATTGATATTAATTGGAAATCTATTTGTCCAACGTCCAGAGATTATCACACGTGTTTTTTGGATACCGCCAGGAACCCAAACAGAATTAATAGATATTATTTTGGTAGGAAAAAAAAGATCTTCAATAAATTTTTTATATGTAGTTTGAGTTTCAACCAACCAAATTTTTCCTGTAAAAGAATCTTGAATCAATCTATAAAGTGTTCTACTTTGTCTTATTGCATTTATATCATCTTTAGATAAATATAATAAATAATCATCATCTAGTTTTTGGCATTTTGTTAATGTAAATTTATCTATTTGTGTATTAGTTTTTCCTAATTGTGCTAATTTAATAGATGCATCTACATCAGACCTTGTAATTTTACCAGAGTCCAGTCTAGATTCGCACTGTGGGCATAGAATTGCATTTTTTGCGTCGAATCCGCATATTGGTAGCTGCATATATTAAAATTATTATCATATAAAGTTGAATATATCCTTTCGTAAATATGATTGTCATATAGATTACAATATTGAAAATATTTAGATCATAATCCATATTATAATTACATATGATTTTTATGATGATGTAATCTAATATGTTGTTTATTAATACAAAATTTGTATATAATAGTTTTAATTAAATAATACAATATGTGAATCAGATTGTGAGTTTTCTTGATTTATTTCCACTGCTTCACGATGTAGGTTATGTGGGTCTAGCAATGATTAGTTTTTTTGGTTCATTGATACCATTTGTTCCAATCCCATCATTTTTGCTTTTGGCTACCATGGCTACCGGAAATCATTTTGATCTTAATATATTAGCCATTTTGTCTGCGATTACAGCATCTATTGCTAAGCAAATAATTTTTTATGCGAGCTATGGTGGAAGAAAAATCATCAATGAAAAGATAAGAAAAAGAATGCGTCCATTTGAACGTCTTGTGAAAAGATATGGTGCAGTCGCTGCGTTTATAGCAGCTGCATCTCCAATTCCTGACGATTTGATATACATACCTTTGGGGTTAGCTAGATACAATCCATTAAAATTTTTTATAGCTACATTTACTGGTAAAATTGTTCTAAGCTACACAGTAGTATTGATTTCTCATTTTTTTGGATATTCCATATTAGATCCCATTATAGAAAACACAGACAATACTAATGTTATTTATTTTGGTGTGTTTTCATTTATATTTTTACTGTCAATTTCTATTGTACTTATTTTGAAGTTGGATTGGTCTAGAATACTTGGTAAAATTGCACCTTGGACATTAAACAAAGATGATGAAGATTAATTTACATGAATTTTAAAATTCCATAATTTATCTAGGCCTGTTTTTACCCCTATTCTATTACTTTTTAGTATTTTAATATTTTTTATGTTTGTATTTAATAGATAAAGACTGTTCGAGGTTACTAGATCTGTGCCATACTGTTCTATATTTATTTGTAATGCCTGTGTTATTTTACCAGGGCCATTAACTAGATTATATGAATTATCTTCTTTATGTCTATTATACATCATCTTATTTATTCCGTTAATTGGATTTAATGATCTAATTAATACTGCACCTGCTAAGCAATCATTATTTCTAGCCACAACATTGACGCAGTAATACATTCCATATATCATGTATATATAAGCTATTCCAATCTGTCCAAACATAGCACGATTACGTTTTGTGATACCACAATATGCATGACTTGCAGGATCATCATTTTCTTTGTAAGCTTCAGTTTCAGTGATAATGCCAGATATTATGCTGCCATTAATATTACGAACCAATTTTTTTCCCAGTAAATCTTTTGCCACATCTACTGTATCTCTAGAATAAAAATTACGAGGTAATTTATTCAACAGAATATAACATAATTCAGCTTAATATTTGTGATGACAAATAAAATACTTGTTTAATATCTGATTTAAGAACATCAAATAATTTGGCGTTATATATCGTAGCTGCAGGATGGATTGTTAAGAAATAATATTGATGTCGGTGTTTAATTAGTTTTCCACGGTTTTTTGTTATTTGTTTTCCTCCAAGTATTGCATTATATGCAGTATTACCCATTATACATATAATTTTTGGGTTAATTAAATCGATTTCTAGCATTAAATATTTTTTACATTCATCAATTTCATTTTTGGTAGGGAGACGATTATGAGGTGGTTTACATTTAACTATATTGGTTATATATATAGAAGATCTATTTATGCCATTATAGTTTAGTACGTTGGATAAAATTTTACCAGCACGTCCTACAAATGGGGTGCCAGATTTATCTTCGCATGTTCCAGGAGCTTCGCCAATCAACATCACATTAGAATTGATATTACCAGCTCCAGGAACTGCATTTATCCTACATTTATGTAAATTACATTTTTTACAAAATATTACTTGATCAGAAATTGTATTTTTATCCATATTTTTAATGTCTAAAAATATAAGATAATCATGATATAAAAATTATTTTATAGCAATCACTATAAATAGATAGAAAAGAATCTATGATGTTCCAGGCAACGTATAATAAAACTCATCTTCAAAATCATAGTCATGTTTATTATGCTGACGTAAAGAATTAAAATACAAATTACAATTTGCATAAAATTCATAATTATACTTCGATTTCTTTTTTTGCAACATTATTATCATCATTAATGATTAATAATTTGTAGAGTGTGATCAAATATTTTTATCATATTGATTATAATTATTATACATATTTTTACAATTATTTTGTTCAATATAAATAATAGATATGATGTTTTCATGTATTGAAGGTTAATTTGATAATATACAGGCAAGATGATCCTCGAAAATGCACCGCATTAAAATTAATCAGATTTAAATTAGCTAATCAGATTAAAAAAACTAGTCCTCATTGTTTAATTTTAAATCCATTTGCAAAAAAAATGTTGCTATCTACTGATACATATATTAAATCTATAACTGCCATTGATTGTTCTTGGAACAAAATAGCCAGAGTACATATCAAAAAATTCATAGGAATTCATAGGAAACTGCCGCCTTTATTTGCTGGAAATCCTATAAACTACTCCAAACTGAATAAACTCACAACGGCAGAAGCTATTACTGCAGCTTTATTTATTTTAGGATATTATGAAATTGGTAAAAAAATTATAAGTAAATTTAATTGGGGGCATTCTTTTATTGAATTAAATCATAATTTACTTGATGATTATTCAAAACTAAAGTCGGTAGAAGAAATAGATAAGATATTGAATGATTATGGTATAAATAAAAACTAATTCAATTATAATTATAACGTAGCATTTTGCAAGCTAATAAAAATATTCATATTAAATAAAATGATGTAAATAATGTGAGTTGGTGTACGATTACTGTTACGACAGAGGAAACTCCTCCCTTCATACAGGATATGTGATCTGGAGATAGATAATCAGAGATGGTTGGCAACAGCATAGAAAAATAATTCGATCTAACATGTACTGTGAGGATGTAAGAGTCTGAGGTTGTTAGTGGAGAAATGGAAAAGCTGTCCCACATGAAGCAAAGCCGAACAAAACAATAAGTTCCTGTACTCAGTTTAGGTAGGCTGCAAAGTTAAATATCGTAAAAACAGAAGGAGGGTTACTACCAACACACATTAGCATAATTATTATGGTTTCCAGCCTTTAGGCATGGAACCTCTATTATTAGAAGCGTCTGACATATTATTATTATTATTTTCATCAGCAATATATGCTTCACCTCTAACAGTTTGATAACCTCCAGCTTCTGAGCTAGTAGATCGAGCACGTAGACGAGAAGGATCTATACCTTGTTGCCCCTGTCCTGCTTCTTTTTTTAATTGTCTACTACTAAAAAACAGTATTGCAATTGCTCCAATACCAGCCATACCTGCCATACCATAAATTATCATTACAGGAAATCCTCCTGTAGAAGTAGTAGCATATCCTTCAGGAGATTGAGGACTTACTCCAAATACTTCCCCGCTATCTACTTTATCTACAGCTGCAAATCCCACAACAAACACATTGCCAGAATCGGCAGATTCAATAGATCGAATAGCATATTCTTCATCTAATTTAATCAAATTCTCAAAAACTTTCTCGACTTGTCTTCCTTCTCGAATACTACTTTCTCCCATTGTGAAAGAAGAGACAACAAATCCACTTATTTCGTCTGCCAAACCAAATGTAGAAGCATCTACATTAATACCTGTAGGATCAAATAAGAAATGCCAATTTGTCAGTGGTTGATTTTTTATACCATCAGCGTTTATTATAGGTGTTGATAATAATTCCATAGCAGTAGTATTAGATAACAGATTATATACATTGTTTACGTTGTTTTGTAGAAATGATATTGGCATATTAATTTCAACATCACCAAATTCTGACGTATTGATAACAATAGGCGCTTCAGTAGTCAGCCCTCTCCAACTTATATCAACAAGAGCGGGAGAATTATCAGAATATTCACGTATCAAGAAATTATGTATAGTAGCAATTAAATTAATTTTATAATCTACAGATGCGTTTAAGTTTCTTCCTGTGAGATGAGCATCATATTCTACATCTAAATATTTAATTCGTGTAACACTGCCAGTATCAGAAAGTTTCTGATTTAATATATTCATAAGTGAAATAACACCAGGATTGTTCCTATCAGCAGTAAAAGACGTTGTAAATTCTTTATTTTTAAGTAAGTTGGCTATATTACCTCCATTTTCATATTCTATAAAAATTGTTCTTTGATATCTCATATTAACTGTAGCATCATCTTTAGCTGGATTTAATCTAACGTCCAATTGAGCTGCAAAAGCTGGAGTTACACAGCTAGTCAAAACGACAAACAATAATGCATAATAACTAATATTACTCACAAAATTATCGATTTCAACACAGTAATAAATCTATCTCCATTAGAAAATTTAAATTAGAATGATTGATTATAATATTGATCTATGATTGGTTTGGCGATTGTGACTTGAAAAAAAGAATTACTATATTAGCTGGTGGCACAGGCTCTATAAAACTTGTTAGAGGCTTAGCTTCACAAACTAATGATATTAATGTAATCTGTAATGTTGGAGATAATTATTGGCTTTATGGATTATACGTTTGTCCAGACATAGATACTATAGTGTATGGATTAGCAGACTTATTAGATTATGATAGGGGTTGGGGCATAAAAAAAGATACTTATAATTTTTTACGTCAGATGGAGATATTTGGAGAAGAAACATGGTTGATGGTTGGAGATAGGGACACAGCTACTCACCTAATTCGTACAAATATGCTAAAAAACGGTAAAAACTTAAGCGATATTACAAAATGGATGTGTGAAAAATTTGCTATTAGTGTAAATGTAATACCAGTAACAGATAACAATATCGAAACTCGCATCAGTACCAATAAAGGCGAGCTTCATTTACAAGAATTCTGGGTAAAATATAGAGGTAAAGACAAAGTAGAGGGGATACAGTATATAGGAGCTGACAAAGCACGCCCCAATCCTGAAGCAATAAATGCCATTCATGATTCAGATTTGGTGGTTATTGCTCCTGGGAATCCTCTGACCAGCATAGGGCCAATGTTACAAATTAAAGGAATACGAAAAGAACTGTTAAAATTGAAAAAAAAAGTAGTTGCAGTAAGTCCATTGGTAGGAAATAAGACTTTTAGTGGTCCGGCAGCTAAGTATATGGAGGCTGCAGGCATAGAGGTTTCTTCATATGGGTTAGCTAAGATGTATTCTGATGTATGCTCCAATTTGATCATAGACTCGCAAGATAAAAAATTAGTTAATAATATTAAAAATTTAGATATGAACGTGTATGATACAAAAATTACCATGTCTAATAAAAAAGATGAACAAGTTTTAGCATCTTTCATATTAAAGCAGATAAGAATATAGTTGAAGATTGCAGCCATCATACCAGTAAAAACATTTTCAAAAGCCAAATCACGATTAGATATACCAGCATCGAAGAAAATATCAATTTGTAGAATAATGTTTGCCGAAATAGTTAAAACGATAACAGAATCAAAAATGGTTGATAAAATAATAGTAGTATCTAAAAATAATGACATAATATCAGATGAAATGACAAATACTATTCATCTGTATGACGAATATGAAAGTGGAGTTAATAATGCAATTTCAATAGCCGACAAATACATTTGTAATAATAAGTTTGATGCTTCTGTAATTTTTCCACAGGATATACCATTAATAAAATCTAGCGATATAAAATTTTTATTAAGCTTTAATAGTTCAAGACTGGTTTTTGTAGTTCCATCAAAGCGTTTTGATGGTACAAATGCATTAGTAAGAACACCAACAGATTTAATGGAAACACATTATGATGAAGATAGCTATAAAATTCATTTACGCGTTGGTAAAAAACATACTAATAATACATCGCTTGTTTTAATAAAAAGAATTATGTTTGATATAGACAATTATCAAGATCTAAAATTATTATTAAAACAAAATGAAAAGCCAGATGTATGTAAAATGATTCAAAAGATAGCATATTCGTGAACGAATCATACAATAAAACATAATACATTTCATTTAAACATATAAAATATAATTTGATATAACATCATATTGTGATGTTTGTATCAACATATGATAAGCGATTACTTTTGTTTAAAATAATTCGTAGCTAATATACAAATAGAAATGATTCCAGAAATCATGAATAATATTTCCAAAATGTTTATGAATGGATGAGAGATAGCTTCTTGTATATGTAAATTAGTAATATATGATGTTAAAAATATGTAAGCGAATACAAAATAATTAATTGACCAATGTATTAACACAGATACAATAAATCCATATCTGAAATAAGTCCATCCTAATATAATTCCGCTAATAGTAGCTTGGGCCAATTTGCTTATGTCCCAAAATTCATTAAATAATACGTGCAACAAACCAAACAATATTCCAGAGATTATTATCAATAGGAGATAATGTATTTTTTGTACGTCGATATGACTTGGACGATATAGTGTTTTTAAAAAATATCTGATAGATTTTGTTGAATGTAATAGGAATATTGGTAGCCCAATTAAGCTGACTCTAAAACCGATTTCTTCTATTATGGGTGCTTTTGAAACATCAAAAAAATTGAGTAACGTATCAAAATTTGGAGTATTTCCAAACATACCAATTTGCTCTTGAATGAAATTTATAGTTCCTGATAAAAATACCAATATCACAAACCAGTAAATAATAGTTCTTACAATATTCGGATGGTTATCAAGGTCAGTAAATTTGAATAGATTACGTCTTGACATTAAAATAGCAATAATAAATAAAGTTAGTAAAATACACCATAATACTATGAACGCATAACCGAGATCCATTTGCACTAAATGAGAACCAATTAATGGTAAACGTAAACGAAATTCTAAATTATGATCAAAATTAATATTTTCATTATTGCCATAATCAATAATAAGATACAATCCAATTGGAAATGATGCAGTCATTAAAACAAAGATTATCCCAAATGATAATTTCTGCAGAACAATTAATAGTGTTAATTTATTCAATACATATTCTAATGCAATTCAATAGAGGATTCTGAGAAACCAAGATTAATCAAAGAATCTTTCATAGTGTCACGATGATCCCCTTGTAAAAATATATAGCCGTCTTTAGCTGTTCCACCACAAGCGTATTTAGCTTTTAGTTCTTTAGCAACTTTTTCAAGATTATTAAGTTTAGGGTCCATACCTTCTATCATTGTTCCTTTCTTTTTAAATCGTCTAGTTTCTAATCGTACTATTATTTTAGTGCTGTCTTTAGCAAGATCACCACACGCACACAGATCATCAGGAAGTCCGCATATATTACAAATTACTGCCATTAATCATTTGGAGTTTCATCGACACACTATTAAACTTTTTTTATATATGACATACAATAAAATTCGAGTGAGTGATATATTTGGTAATGACGAAAAAAGCACTCCACAATGAAGCCATAAAGATGCTATTAGGAGGTGCTACGCTTACGAATGAACCTTGTCCATATTGCCATGGAGTCAGAGTTATCAAAGATGGATATGCGTTATGCATCAAATGCGGGCAAAAACCAACTATCAAATACCACAAACAACCAAACAATACAAACATAGAAAATACAAAAAATCAAATAGACGAAAATAAAAATATAAAATTGATTTTAAATAAAAAGCTTGAAGAATTATTCAATATATTAGGGGATGAAAAAGATTATGAAAAACAATATAAAATATTATGTATTGCAAATATAATATTGGAGATTTTAGCTAAATTTAAATAATAAAGTTTTTATTCGCTTGAGAAGAACTTAACATAATCACATATGAGCAAAAAAAAAGGTGCGCCGTTACCTGCATCAAGTGCAGGTTTATTACGATTCTTTGAGGATGACACAAAAGGGTTTAGGTTAGATCCAAGGCTCGTGGTATCAATACCTTCAAGTATAATTGTAATATCATGGATACTTGATATATTATCTACGTAACATAAATTGACTACTCCAATTGACGATGTAACTAAAATACATCGTAGATATTCATTGACTCTAATAAATCCATCATCTTTTTATCATTCATTAATTATTTCAATAGTAGTAACAACATTATTAGTTGTTCTAACCAATATTTATTATTTTAATGAAAAATACGATATTGGTTTTGGTCTAATAAAAGTTGTGATAGCATTATTAGTAACACAATATATAGATTCACGATTTACCAAGAACAAAGAATATTCTAAATCTATACATATGTCTTTATTTGGCAATTCATTATGGCTCATAACCATAATATCTGGTCTAATTTTTGCAAACATATTTGATAAAATCATTTCAATCACATATATAATAGAAGGCATGTTCTTATTTTCCAGTTTTAGAATAGGTATTTTTACTACTACATTAGGATTACGAATTAAAAAAAGTTGGATCGTATGTTTTATTCAGCCAATAGCTATGCTGCTAGCATTATTACCAAACAACTTGTGGGGATATATTTTTGAAGATATAACATCAATCATATACGGGATTATATTTCTTGTGATTGCTACTACATGGTCTATATTGACAGATAGAGCTGGAAGACCATATATGAAGAGCACACATGAATTAATTCAGGCATATCTATCATCAATATCTAAAAATGATCCACATGAAGTAGAATCCATAATAGAAAAACAATCAAAGACAGCTACTGTATCTACATATCAATTAAGATTATATGAAAAACATAATGAATTTAGATTAATATTACCAGAAATTCATCCTGGACCGTATAATCCAATAGGTGGAAGCAATATACCATTTTTGATATACAAAAACATGAAATCATCAGCTATGATTATGCATAGTGTTTCTGATCACTCATTAAACTTACCATCAAAATCAGAAGTTAACAAATATCTTGAAAATTTAAATGAAAATATAATTTCAGCTGCTGGCAAAAAATGTACAGAGCCAGTCATTACACAGATTAATAGAGCTAGAACAACAGGATTTATATTTGATGACACTGCGATTTTATTTTTGTCATTATCGCCATATGGATCTGAAGATTTTCCAAGTTCCATCAAAAATAAATTAGAGATTTTTGCTAAAAACTACAATTTAGAACATATACTAATAATTGATTGTCATAATGCAATGGGCAAACATATTTCAAATGAAGATGAAAATGATTTATTAGAATCAGCTAAGAAAAATTTGCTAGCATTAACTAATAAAGAAAAATATAATTTTGAGTTTGGTTACGCAAATTCTGATAATATGAACTTACAAACTACAGATCTTGGTTGTTCTGGTATAGGCATATTATATTTATCTATAAACTCAAAAAAATATTTTGTCGGGTGGGCAGATTCCAACAATATGGAAAATGGCGTTAGAGAAAAAATAGTCAATAAATTTATAGAAAATGGATATAATTTACTAGAAATTTGTACATCTGATACTCATTACACAACAAGAAGTGTGAGGAATAAGAATGGGTATTACCAATTTGGAGCTACTACTAGTTATGCAAATATTGAAAGATGGTATCTTCAGATTGCCAAGAGAGCATTAATGAAAACTACAAATACAGACTCATGTTTTGAGATATTGCAAAATAAAACTAAAGTTAAAGTTATGGGCTCTACAATATATAAAAAATATTCACAGGCAGTAGATAATTCTATAATTATCACAAAAATCTTTTTGATTTTAAGTGTAGGTTTCTTTTTTTTCACTATGATATACTGATTGTTTTAATTTTATCAAGGTAATCATAGAACTCATTTATGAATGACGCAAATCTTGAAATTGGAACTATGGGCACATTGTCAATAAAATGAATGCCAGTGTCATATAATGTAACAATCATTGGTATTCCTATGATCGAATTATGAATACGAATATATCTTTCAGATCTTATGATTTGTTTTTTGACAGATTTTTTTAATTGATGATTATTATATTTTTTCCAATGTTTGCAATCGATTAATAATGATATTCCCAAACGAGTCCCAATTACATCTATTTCCATCCTCGGTTTTGTGAATATAAGGTTTTGGATTATGCTAAAATTATAACTATATAATATTTCAGTTACAATATTTTCAAAATTTTGCCAACTAATATTTTTAGAAATTAGATCTACCGGTAGGCCAGATTTTACCATTTCAATTGTATTAATTAATTCTTCGTTATTTTTATTCAATAATAAATACCCAATAGCATATTGTTCAATTAATTTTTATTTTTTTCCAATGATAAATAAAGTCCCTATTTCTCTTCTCCACTCAGTTGGGTCGAATTCATCTGTCACTTGTTTAATTTGTGTTTTAAATCCAATATTACGAAACATTTTATACCATTCATTTTTAGAACGTAGATCCATGTTTAGATTCATCTTAACTGGCCAATTAATAGATTCAGAATTTTCACTGTAAAAATCAGTTCCACAAAAAAATACTCCGTGTGGTTTTAATAATTCATATACTATATGCAATATTTTCTCCATTGGAACAATATAATAAAGAGATTCTATTGAGAAAATGTAATCAAATTTCATTCTAAAATCATATGTTAGAATATCACCTACAACATAATTTTCTTTTGTGGATTTTTTTTTATTTAGTGCATTTTGGATCATGTTATGACTGTTATCTATTCCGATTGAATTTTTACAATTTCTAGATTTAGAAATTTCTCTTAACAACCACCCATTACCACATCCAATATCCAAAAATGTAAAATGTTCATTAAATTTTATCTTTTGTAAAAATTTAATCGTAGTTTTTTTATGTTCAATTTCCATATATTCACTTTGTCCGTTTTTTGCCCATGTATTAAAAATATAATGATTATCCACGTATGAAGATTGTTTATCCATTATGAAATACTACAAATTACAAAAATATATTTTAATATATACAAATATTGTATGTGATTTTAATTATATACTTAAATCGAAATAATGCCGAAAAATATCGAAACGAACACAATAGCAATAGTATTCAACAATTTAATTACTGTGTTTAATGCAGGTCCAGCAGTATCTTTATATGGATCACCTATAATGTCACCTACAACAGCTACTTTATGTTCTTCAGTGCCTTTATTTCCTTTCATTTCTATCAGTTTTTTAGCATTATCCCATGCTCCTCCAGTGTTTGCTAAATGATAAGCTAAGAAGATTCCAGTTACAACAGCTCCCATTAATAATCCAGCTACAGATTCTGGTCCTAATAACAGACCCAAAAGAATTGGAGATGCAATTACAATAAATGCAGATTTCCATAACTCTTTGAGTGATGCTAGAGTAGATATATCGACACATTTAGCATAATCGGGAGTTGATTTACCAGCAAGGATATCAGGATTGTTTTTAAATTGAGATCTAACTTCGTCTACCATTTTAGAGGCAGCTCTAGAAACACCATCAATTAGTTGACTTGTTATAAAAAATGGTATTAATCCACCTACTAATAACCCTATTATTACAGATGGGTTAGTAAGGCTATAATCAAATTGTTCATTAAATACTTCAGACGCTTCAAATTGAAATGCTTGTAGCATAGCAAGAGCAGCAAGAGCGGCGCTTGCAATTGCGAATCCTTTTGTTACAGCTTTAGTTGTGTTCCCTACCGCGTCGATTTCATCAGTAACTTCACGGTTTTTTTTTCCCATAGCCGTCATTTCAACAATACCACCTGCATTATCAGCTATGGGACCGAATGCATCTATACTCAATACAATACCTGCAAGACTCAACATAGACATAGCAGTTAACGATGTGCCAAAAATACCATACAATAAAGATTGAGAGTTGTCAGGGGCAGAGTTAGAGGATATTATAAATGAGATCATTATGGCAATGATCAATGCGACAACCATAGGCCCAGTTGATTGTAACCCTTTAATTATTCCAGTTAAAGTTAATGATGCATAACCCCATTTTGCAGAATCAGATATATCTCTAACAGGTTTAAATTTATGGTTAGTGTAATGGTCTGTAATTTTTTGTATTATTGGCACCAATAAAACTCCTATCACAGTAGTACCAAATAATGCATACGCTAAGTTTGTTTGCCCCAGATAGAAATATGTCAAAATAAAATTTAATCCAATTGCAATAGATGCAGACACATAAAATGATTTGTTAAGTGGCTTCATCACATCTGTGTTATTTGGTCGTGTTATTAAAACTCCAAATATAGATGCAATCATTCCAGATATTCCAATTAAAATAGGATAAAGCAAATTACTTTCTAATCCTATTAATGAAGCTATTAGTATGGATGCAAGCATTGTCACAATATATGATTCATAAATGTCAGATCCCATACCAGCTGCGTCACCTACATTATCACCAACGTTATCTGCAATAGTAGCAGGATTTCGCGGATCGTCTTCAGGAATGTTGGCTTCAACTTTACCAACTAAGTCAGCACCCATATCAGCAGCTTTAGTAAAAATTCCACCGCCTATTCTTATAAATAGTGCTATGAGACTTGCACCTATTCCTACTCCTGCAATTGTTATTGGATCAGGAAATAATGAATAGAGAATAGCTATCGCCAATATTGCCATGGCTGGTACTGCCAACCCTACAGTAGATCCACCTCGAAATGCCAGAATGAAAGTTTTTCCCAATCCACTATGAGTAGAATTTGCTGCACGAACAGCAGTTTTGACAGTTATTTTGAGTGATAAAAACCCAGCGAGAGCTGATAATGCAGCACCCATTGCAAAAGCTATTCCATTTGTATATCCTATAAAATACGAGATGGCGATAGAAATAATGACCGAAATAGGGATAATTATTTTCATTTCGCGTTTTAAGAATGCTGCTGCTCCAGCTTTCACAGCTTCTGAAATTTCTATCATATGTTTAGTTCCTTTATTTTGTTTGGAAATCCATAATACAAAAATTCCAGAAATAGCTAACGCAATAGACGGTACGGCCAAGGCTAAAATAATTAACATATTCATTTATGTATGCATGCCGAATTGTGGGAAATATAAATCATTGATTATGTTTATCAAACTAAATAAACTAACACAAAAAAATATTTAATATATCAATTTTTTTATAATTTGTAATTTTAATCAAGGTCAGAATTTTTGTTTTAATCATTTAATCATTCAGCCACCTATTTCATCATACCCTTGATTCATATATTTTATTAATGACAAAACTTTTTTTCGTATTTTGTTATTAACTTTAACTATGACTAAACCTTTGTCCGGTTGTCCATATAACACGATCGAATTATCAGGGGCATGAATACAAACTGGTATTGTGAGTAAATCTTCTTCCCCGTCCACTGTTATTCTAATAGGTTTTTCCAGTCTAAATGCAATTTTGATAGTTCGAATACTATCTTCTGTTATTTGCCCTGGAGGATTATTACAATGTAAATTAAATTTTTGGTTGTTAGTTAGCATAGGTTTTGCAGGTATTCTTTTTTCTTTATTATCTATGATTTGTATTGCAGGTAGTAAATTCAAACTCAATAATTTAGCTGTCGTAGTATCTCCTACAGATACTATGAGAGAATCATTTAAAAAATGTTTAATTGTATTTTTGTTAGTTTGATTTTCTTTTAATAATATACCTAATGGATTTGCAAATATCTGCCTATGTTTTGCAGGGAGATAAAAATACATGTAAATATTTTAAATTTATTGATTTAATTTAGTTTTATTCTCATCTTGAATTTTACTAGCTAATATACTGCATTGCGCAGCTATATTTTTGGCGGCAGAATCAAAAGCAGTAGCAGTCACAGTTGCAATATTTTCTAAAACAACAGGTTTGCCAATATCAGACCCTTGCATGATAGAAGTGTTTAGAGGTATTTCACCAACAAATGGTATTTGATATTTCTCACTTATTTTTTTAGCCCCACCGTCTCCAAATATATAATGTTTGGTGTCACAATTAGAACAAATAAAATAACTCATATTTTCTACTACGCCGAGAATAGGTATATTTAATTTATTGAACATACCGATGGCTTTTACTGCCACATTACTTGCCATATCTTGAGGAGTAGTAACAACTAGGATTCCAGTTATCGGTATAGTTTGTGCCAGAGTTAGAGGTATGTCTCCAGTGCCTGGAGGCAAGTCTACAATTAAATAATCAAGATCGTTCCAATTGGTATCTACTAAAAATTGTTTTAATATTCCAGAAATTATAGGGCCTCTATAAATTGCTGCTTGATGTTCTTTTTCAGCAAAAAATCCAAATGAAACCACTTGAATACCATGAGACGACATAGGCTGCAATTTATTATTATCTACTTCCATATATGCTTGCTTGATTCCAAGCATTAATGGGATACTGGGACCATATATATCAGCGTCCAATAAACCAACCTTAGCGCCTGTTTTTGATAATGCTAATGCCAAATTAAGAGATATTGTAGATTTGCCAACTCCACCTTTACCACTTGCCACACCAATAATATTTTTAACTGTAGACAAAGCAGCGTCTTCTAATGAACGTCCTTCCATAACTTTGGCGGTCACTGCAAGATCAAATTTTTTGATACCATCAAGTGAGTTTATAGCATTTCGAACGTCTTCTTCTATTTCAGAGTTAAAAGGACAAGCTGGAGTAGTTAATTCTAATGTAAATTTAAGATTACCGTCATTAAGTTCTAAGTTTTTTATCATGCCCATAGAAACAATGTCTTTTTTAAGATCTGGATCAATGACTGTGCTTAATTTAGCAAATACCTGATCAACACCAACCATACAATAGAACTTCATAGAGGGTATTTAAAGCTAGAGTGATCCATAGTAAAACTAATTATTACAAATACAAAGATTCATAAATTAAACAAACATTAATTTGTTTAGTTGTTTTCTATATCTACATTAGTTGATGTTGTACGAATACCCCCAAGTATGTTTAATAATGATCTTAAAAAAGCAGCTACTTCAATCTTAAAAGAAAAATACGAAAGTATGATTAATTCAGAGCTTGGATATATAATTATGATTATGAATACCAATATAGAACCAACTGGTAAAATGATAACTGGAGATGGTGGAACATATCATAAAGTAGAATTTGATGCTTTAACATTTTATCCTAAACTACAAGAAATAGTAAATGGCGAAATAGTAGATATTACAGATTTTGGAGCTTTTGTTAGAATTGGGCCCACAGATGCATTATTACATTTATCACAAGTAATGGATGATTATTTACGTAGCGATGTAAAATCTGGCATAATTCTAGCTAACCAAAGCGAGAGAACATTGAAAATTGGATCTACTATAAGAGCTAGAATCACTGCAGTATCACTTGGTAAAGCTACAACAATGGGTAAAATAGGCATAACATGCAGACAACCATTTTTAGGCACCGATGAATGGATAACTGAAGAATTAAAAAAAATAGAATCGAATCAAAAAGATAACGATAAAAAAGAAAAGATCAAAATCAAAAAGAATTGAAAATGGCCAGAGAAGTTGCCTGTAGAAAATGTAAATTTATCACAATGAGTAAAATATGTGGAAATTGCAAATCTTCAGATCTTACACCAGATTGGAGAGGTATTGTGCTTATTATAGATCCACAAAATTCAAAAATAGCTAATACATTAACAATTACTAAGAAAGGAAAATATGCATTAAAAGTAACTTGACAGTAAATGTAGAATCCAAATTAGAAGAATTCCTAAAAGAGGATATTGGGGCGGGGGATATAAGCAGTAGCTTGTTACCAGAAAAATATGTACGCGCAAAAATAATTAGTAAGCAAGACGCCGTAATTGCAGGTGTTAAATTTGCGGAGACTATTTTTAATATACATAAATGCGATGTGCAAATTTTGAAAAATGATGGTGAGAAAATAAAAGCTGGAGGATGCTTATTAATTATTAATGGGATAGCACCAACAATACTATCATGTGAAAGGACTATACTCAACCTATTATCTAGAATGAGTGGAATAGCAACGTATACTAACAAGTTAGTACAAGTTACTAAACGAATAAATCCTAAAATTTCAGTGTGTGCAACTAGAAAAACAGCACCTGGATTACGTTATTTTGACAAGATTGCAGTTGAACTTGGCGGCGGCATTAGACATAGAATGGATTTGAATGAATTTGTAATATTAAAGGATAACCATATAGCAGTATATGGATCGATAGAAAATTTAATTAAACAAGCAAAATCAAAATATAAAATAATTGAAACAGAAGTAGATAGCTTGAGCGATGCGCTGTTAGCTGCGAAGGCAGGTTCTGATGTAATTATGCTAGACAATTTTTCTACAGAAGTTATTAATTCTACAATTCATGAATTAACTAAGCTTGGTATTCGCAAAAAGATAAAAATTGAGATTTCAGGTGGTATAAATATTAAAAATATAAGTAAATATGCAAAAACAACAGCAGATTGGATATCTATCGGCGCCATAACAAATTCTGTGAGCGGTATAGATTTTAGTCTTGACGTCATATCATAGAACCATAATTGTGAATGATTGTAGTATGTAATTATTTTATTGATAGCATTCTTTGTATAGGTAATTTAGCTTTATGAGATATTTCTGGCGGTACCTTTACTTCATATTTTTCTTCCAACAACGATTTGTAAACTTTCTCTGCTGTAATCATTTTCATATATTGGCATTCAGCTTTTTCTGAAGCTGGTATAAATGTTTTATTTGGGTTTTGTTTTTTTAGTTTATATAATATGCCTGTTTCAGTAGCAACAACGAATTTTTTTGCAGAAGAAATTTTTGCTCTTTCCATCATTCCTTCCGTGGATAGAATTTTCACATCATGGTTATCATAATCACCAGCAGAAAGGTCATAGAGTATCGAAGTCGTACAACCACATTCAGGATGTATCATAAGTTCAGAATTTGATAAGTTATTTAGTTTTTTAATAATGTCTTTAGACGTTATGCCAGCATGTACATGACATTCGCCAGCCCAAATAAACATATTTTGTCTTTTTGTCAATCTAGATATGTAAGAGCCTAAAAACATGTCAGGTAAAAATAATATATCTTTAGTTAATGGTATTGAATTTACAATTTCAACAGCATTAGATGAGGTACAACAATAATCTAGCTCCGATTTTATTTCTGCAGTAGTATTAATATAACCAACTGTAATAGCATCAGGATGTTCTTTTTTCCAGTTTCGTAATTCATCTATAGTGATAGAATTTGACAAAGAACATCCAGCTTCTAGATCTGGTATTAGTACTTTTTTATGAGGGTTTAGTATAGCAGCCGTTTCAGCCATAAAGTGAACGCCACAGAAAAGAATTATTTTATTTTTAATTTGTGAGGCATATCTAGCAAGTTTTAATGAATCACCAATCATATCTGCTACATCTTGTACCTCAGGTATTTGATAATTATGTGCAAGTATTATTGCGTCTTTTTCTTTTTTTAATCTGTTTATTTTATTCTGCAACATTATACTAATAGTATCAAGAACGGAATTTAAATAGTAACAATATACACATAGAAATTCATTATTTGTTATGTTGACGGTAATTTTTGCCATTTATGTTCCTAGTGAGATGTTACCTGAACATATAGATTTTAAACATGATATTGCAGATAATATTGCCAACATACTTGTTTTTGGATTAGATGAAATTTCATTTTCTATCTCCACATATATTTTTCCAAATAAGCCTTCGGCTTTGATAATATGTATGTTTTTATCTAATTCAGGGTCTGCAACGATTTGAACATTAGTTTTATCAAAACCTACACCAGCCAAGCTTAATAAAGCTGCAACATTGATGTTTTGTGGAAAAAGATGTATTGCTTGACGAGCTTTACCATTGAATAAGATAGTTGATGTTTTGATATCTTGTATGTTAATATTGCTATTCTCAAAAAATGGTGCTCCCAAAAAAGATTGAGGATTTTTCTTGGTGATTAATGTGACAGATTCTAATTCATTTTTTAGTGATTTTATTCCATCTAGTCCAACTATAGCACCTGACGGTATGAATAGTCTAGTACCAAATTTTGCACATGCGTCTGTAAGTACGTCAAAAATTGATTCGTCTCCAAGTGCACCAACACTCAATATTAGTAGATCTTTTCTGTTTTGGATTATTATGAGGCCGATATCTTTAATGGCTTGTTGAGAAGCAGCTTCAACTACTAAATCAATAGGAGATGTTGCTAACAATGCCGCATTATCAACCACGATGGGCATGGTTTTTAATTGTGACATTAATTGATGCGAATGTTTTACATTTTGGTCATAAATATGAGTTAAAATTGCATCATGTATTTCACCTTTGTCAATTGCTAAAGCTATTTTAGTGCCAATAGAACCGCATCCCAAGAGTCCAATCTTTTTCAATTAATTAGATGTATGTGAATATATTGTATAAATTAATTTCTAGCTATCATTTAGCTAATAAAGAGCTCAACCCAAAGATTTTATCTATATATGTGAAAACAACGTTATGTTAAATACGATTTATAGAGACGCTGTAAAAAAACGAAATGATATGTTACTAAGTATAAAAGGACCTAATTTCGATCATATTTTAGAACAAGCTCGAAAGAATTGGATAGAATACACACCAAGAAAAAAAAATGTGGCAATAGCTGGCATAGACAGTAGTTTTAATTGTGTCAAATTTCAGGGATTAGAATTATGGGTAGTCACTGCAATTTCAGCTGCTTCAGATGGCGAGATAATTGCAGATTTACATGATCATGGAATTGGATATGCAAGTAATTCATTATCTTCTCTAGCTGCCAAAATGGAAATTAAAGCATGTGAAATGAGTGTAGATAAAACAGATTTAGTGTTAGTAGATGGATCTTTATATTCTCAATTTATGACACGGCAAAAAAAATTATCATTGCCTATAACTAACATTATGAAAAAAAATCAAAATGTTATTTTTATTTCAAAAACATCCAATACGAGAACGCAATTTATTGGGTTAAAATCAAACGCTAGTGATATATTTTATTATAATCATGCAACAAAAAAACCAGGGTTCAGTGCAATTTTTACAGATAGTAGATATGGAAAAGATAAATTAATTTCTTCTATTTTTGTCAGATTAAGTGAATCTACACCAATAATAAAACTAGAATTTTTTGGGAACATACATTCTGAAAACGATGTTAAACAAACAATAGACAAAATTTATAAAAATAGCATCTGTGGATATCCATATGCATTGAAATTAGCTCATCAGAAATGTAAAATTAGTAATAATGATCTTGCAAAACTTGTTAGTTTATATGGATTAAGTAATGAAATTGGTTCACGTGAAGTTTTAGAATGATAATAGGATTTGTTATAGGCGAGTCTAAACCCACATCTATTTCTGCACAAACATCAAGACCACTTGCAGTTGGCGAATATATAATAATAGATTCTGAAGAAAATAGGCTTTTAGGATTGGTAGAAAAAACTATTGTGTCAAGTGCGGCATTAACTGATGTTCATAATTATGACGAAGCTGTAGAAAGTAAAGAAATAGCTGATATAAATTCCAGGGACAAGAGTTTTACTACCAAGATCATGATTTTAGGATCTTTATCAAGTTTAAAAAAAGGAGTTGTTGTAATTCCTGCAATACCTCCATTTCCTGGAACACCAATATTAGAAGCTAGCAAAAAAGATCTCGAAAGTGTTTTCAATCCATCAAATTCTTCATGGTCCAAGATAGGAACGCTGCTACGAAATCCACAAATAGAATTGAAGATTAACATTAACAAGATAGTAACAAGGCATTTTGGAATATTAGCTATGACAGGGATGGGAAAGAGTAATTTAGTGGCCATAATTGCTAAAGAAATAGCAAAACTTAATGGAACATTAATAATATTTGATTATCATAATGATTATGATAATTTAAACATTAAAAAAATGAATGTAATGGACGCTAAGATAAATCCAAGATTATTGGATGCAAATACATTAGCAGATGTTTTAGAAATAAGAGAAAATGCAGATGTGCAACAAAGAATTCTACGTTTGGCACTTACACAAAATGTCAAAGAGTCAAAGGAGTTTTGGGATGAATTATATAAACAAGTTGAATTTGTAGGTGCAAACCCAGAAAGAAAAGAAGACAGGCATTCTGCAGATAGAGTATGCGATAAAATAGATGATGCACGTCATAGATTTGCAGATATATTGGATCCAGATATCATAGATCCTATTAGTTTAATCAAAGAATTTAGAATAAACATTCTGAACATATCAGAATTCAGTGAAAAACAAGCTAATGTTGTTTTAGCTTATTATTTGCAAGAGTTGTTAACTGATAAAAAATTATCTACTATAACTAAAAATTCCAAAAATAAACGCAAAAAATATAGATTTAATTCTCCAGTTTTTGTTATAATTGAAGAAGCACATGTATTTATCCCAAAATTTGAAGATACGCATGCAAAGTACTGGGCGTCAAAAATAGCTAGAGAAGGTAGAAAATTTGGCTTAGGTATAGGCATAGTATCTCAACGTCCAAGAAACATAGACTCTAATGTATTAAGTCAAATAGGGTCATTTGCAATAATGAAAATAATTCAAGAAGACGATCAAAGACAAATAGCGTATGCAGTAGAATCAATAAGCAAGGATTTGATATCACAATTAACATCGTTAAATGTAGGAGATGCTGTATTAGTAGGTCAATGTGTGAATTTGCCAACTTTAATACACATAGATGAAGCCAAAGAAAAAATAATCGGCTCTGATCCAAATGCAGTTGAAGAATGGAAGAAAATGATGTTATTTAATAACACAACTATGGACTCTCGAGAATTGGTAAACAAAGATTTGTTGCTTTAAAAATTGTTATTTTCACATATTTCAGATTTACATTTAGGTTTCATGCAATATGGGTCTAGGGAGAGAGAAAATGACATATATAATTCATTTCAACAAGCTATAGATATATCTATTAAAGATCATGTAGATTTTATAATTTTTTCTGGAGATATTTTTCACATGCCAAGTGCAACAGGAAATGCCATAATTCATTTAGCAAACGAACTCAAAAAATTGAAACAAAATAATATAATATCTTTTTTTATTTTGGGCGAACATGATATAAGTAGAATTCGTTCTACTCCAATACCATTCGTTTATAATAATTTAGGGTTTTCTAGATATATTGGAAATGGCGTACCAATATATTATAACGATATAATGCTAGCTGGATTTGATAAAATTAGAAAAAACGATATGGAATTTTATGAACAAAAATTTAAAGACGTAGATACAATTGCTTCGAAATATAATGGTCACAAAATATTAGTGATGCATCAAGCTATAAATGAAATTAACAAATTTGCTGGTGAATTAAATTCAACAGATCTTCCAAAAAATTTTACATATTATGCAATGGGCCATTTACACGACAAAGATATCAGAAACTACAGTCATCTAAATGGACCTGTGTCATATCCAGGTTCTATAGAATTAACAAACAGCGAAGGAATAAAAGATACAACTAAAGGGTTTTATGAAGTGGACATATCAAATAAAGAAACCAAAGTAAATTGGTTGAAATTAGATATAAGACAACAAAAATCTTTCAATATAAAATATGAAGAATTAGAACATTCTATAATGAAGATAATTCAAGGAATCAAAAATGTGAAATTGAAACCAATCATCGAATTAAAAATAACAGGAGAAAATATAGAAACAGACACTATACAAACATACACGTCAAAAATTTTTGAATATGCGCTATTTTGTTTCTGGAAAATAATAGAAAAACAAAAAAATACAATTGTCTATAGCTGTAAACCAGCTAAGATAGACGATGAATTATTAAAATTAGCCATCAATTCAATTAATAGTGAAACTGCTAGCTTTGCCATAAAAGAATTATTACCATTATTATCATCCAATCAAATAAATGAAGCACAAGTATTAATATCAGAGAATTTTACAAAATTCAAAATAAACAATGATACAAACAATAGAGTTAAATAATTTTCTGTCACATTCATTTACTAAATTAGATTTTGATGATGATGGTGTTACGATATTCATAGGTCACAACGGATCTGGAAAATCAAGTATAATAGACGCAATAACATTTGTATTATTTGGAAAACATAATCGTAAATCAAATAGAAGTTTGATTAAAAAAGGTAGTAATCAAGCTTATGTCAAAATAAGATTTTCAGTCAATAAAAAACAATACGAAGCTATAAGGAGGATAGATAGAAACGGAAATATGTATTCACATTTAGTTGAAATCAAAATCAATGGAGAATCTACATTACTTGTATCTGGAGAAAGAAAACAATTTGGAGAATCAATGACAAAACAAATTGAGGATATAATTGGTGTAGATTTCAGTAAATTAAAAATCACATCAATAGTCCAACAAGGCGAATTAAACGCAATAATCAAATCCAAACCCAAAGAATTTAAAGAAATAATTAATGCATTAATAGGAATAGATAGATTAGACACAGCAGCTGCAGCTATGAACTTAATCAAAAAAAAATTTAGAATTGAAATACAAAATAAAAACGGTTATGATGATACACATATCAATATACTCAATCAAAAAAAAATAGATCTTACTAATCTGATTAAAAAATTAGAACCGTTACAAAAATCATTAGCTAGTAAAAAATTGGAATATGAAAAAGACATACGAGGAATACAAGAAACTATAGAAAATGAGACTTATAAAATCACCAAATTTCATGAAGTAGAAAGCAGAAAAATTGAATTAACAAATTATGCAAAAACACTACTCATATCCATACAAGAAAAAATTCGAAACGAAAAACAAAAGATAGAAATATGTGATAATTATTTAAAACAGATAGCTGATAAATATAAGATAGAAGCTATTGTTATTCATACAAATAATATATTAGAAAAACTAATTCAAAAAATTCAACAATATAATACTAAAATAAACATATTCGATGAACATCTACATCTAACTAAAAAATTAAAATTAACTAATAATAAGTGTCCAATCTGTTATTCAACAATAAAAAAATTGAATCCATTATTTCATGAAGAATACATAAATCAAGAAATTACTAAATTAAAAAATTTGATCGGACTTTTAAATGCGAAGAAAAATGAATATGATGAAAATAACAATAAAAATAAAATTAAATTACAAATGATAACTAATGCAGAAGCAGTGTTATCAACTCATTCAATAACAAATGAAACAGATATAGAAAATATCAAGAATGAATGTAAAATATACCATGATCAAGTCAATATGATTCAACGTGTATTAGAATTACATGAGCTAGACAAGATTGCGTCTATTGACTCTCATGCTCAACAGCTATACTCCAAAATAAAATATTTAGAAACTCAAATACTAGGATTTGACTCAAAAAAATTTTCACGTTTAAAAGATGCATATATGCAAAAGCAATCTCAATTAAACAACATTAATCAAGAATTGGGAGCAGCTAGATCAAGATTGAGTACTACCATTACAGATACAAATGAAATGAATAGATTACTGAATGAACTTAGCAATGTTAAAGAATACATACACATACTAGATCAAATACAAGATAAAATATTCAATAGAGATGGAATAGTTGCAACTAGTTTAAGATCTTGGGTTCTAGAAATGATATCAAAAAAAACATCTGAATATTTAGCTCTATTAAATACCAGTGTAAACAGAATCATGATCACGGAAAAAGTTAGAGAAATGTCAATCACATGTTATTCAAAAAACATAGCTTTAGAAATAGATTCTCTTAGCGGTGGAGAACAAATAGGTGTATCTGTGGCATTGAGACTTGCCATAATGGATATGCTAGGAATATCAAATTTGAATTGTGTCATATTAGATGAACCTACAGTTCATTTAGATGAAGAGCGCCGCAAATCACTAGTAGATATATTTTCTCAATTATCAGAACCAACTAACAGAGTAAGAAGATCTATACAATTAATAATAATTACACACGATAGTGAAATATTTGATAATTCCGAAATAAATAAAATTTATAAATTTTCAAAAGATCCACATGGCTCAAAAGTAGTTGCACTTTAGCCACCTGTAAGCCTAGCAAATTTTTTGGCATTATGAGATTTTTCAATATAATCTATATTCGATAATGCTATAATGGCAGATTGTCGTACTGAATTTTTTTTATCTTTTAGAGCTTTCAATAATGTATTTTTAGCAAGCGTAGATCCAATTACTCCAAGCGCTATTGCAGCTTCATGTCTAACAAACTCACTACAATCATTCTCAGTTGCATGTTGTAAATATTTTATTGCACTTGTGAAAGATAATTGTCCGAGTGAAAAAGCAGCTTCATGTCTTACTAATTCATTAGGATCATTTTGCAGAACATCTGCAATTGGTTCAATAAAATCTTGTGAGCCAAAATCAGCTAGTATACATGTAGCTCGTGTCCGTATCACATAATCATCATGCTTTAGTAACTCTATAAAATATTTTGTGTCTTTAATGTTATATTTTAGTTCCATATCACGAAGTATTTCAAATCGTGTATTTGTCATTTGTATAGACCATGTTTTAGATCAGCATTTTAAGTTATCTTTTTAAAATATTCAATCTAATAATACATGTGTTTGCACAAATCGGTAAAAAAGCACCAAATTTCAAAGTGTCTTCATGGGTTCAAGGAATTCCAACAAATATAGATATAGAAAAAGACAAAATAATCATAATAGAAGTTTTTCAAGTTAATTGCCCAGGATGTTTTATATATGGCATACCTAGTGTTATTGATGTTTATAATAAATATAAACTCGACGGCGTTACAGTATTAGGAATTGCAACTGCATTTGAAGATTATGATAAAAATACATTAGAGAATCTAAAACTATTATTAAAAAGTAATGTTGTCATCGGAGAAACGAGAAAAATTTTAGGCCAATACAATTATCTTGATGACAATAAAAAGCTAAAATACAAAATACCATTTCCAGTAGCTATGGATTCATTAATAAAACATGAAACAAACAATATAGATAATCAGAGAATAATGAATTTTATTTATAATCAGATTCCAGATTTTGATTCACGTAATAATGACTACCAGAATAAGATTAAGTCCAATGTTATAACATATTTGAAATCTAAAGAATATATTACTGAAACATTTGAATTGTTTTCATTACAAGGGACGCCTTCAACTATAATAATTGACAGAAAAGGAATATTACGAGATGTGATATTTGGTCAAGGCTACAATTTGGAAATGCGAGTAAAAGATTTAATAAATGAATGATACAATTTATTCATCACACATATAATATTAGAATTTAGTTACATTGTCATAGTTATTTGATTTGAGTCATTACATTTTGGAGTACATTATGATTGTATTTATCAGCTAATATTATTTCATACCAATAATGTAGAGAATCGCCGTATACGAAATAAGAACCAAGAATTGTCATATTACAATATCTTTGAGCTACTCTATTTTCAGCTACTTGTTTCATATTTGTACTGCTTTTTATTCTACTTACACCTAAATGTTTAGGTCGTCTGCCGCCTTTAGGTCTATGTTTACGCATACCGCCAGCTCCAACACGCATTCGAATGGTTATAATTCCAGGTTTAGCTTTATATCCTAATTGATGCGCACGTTTTATTCTACTAGGTTTATCTATTTTAATTAATGATTGTTGTTTTCTCCAAAGTACTGCTTTCTTTCGTATCTCAGAATGGTTTTCTTTACATAATTTCAACCAACTTAAATCTTGGTATTTCATTATGTAAGTTAAATATAGATACATATTTAGAATTTTGGATACGAATTTGTAGTATTTAGTTGAAAATGATCACTTTAATTATATAATAAAAAGATTATTATTAATTATTTATTTTATGCCCATAGTTCTAAGATGGTATATGATTTTTTCTGCAATCACATTAGCAGCTAATGATTGTGCTTCTTTAGTTTGTGCACCTATGTGAGGAGTCAATATAACATTGGTTAGTTCTGTTAATTTATTTTCTAAGGCAGGTTCTTGTTCGAATACATCTAGGGCAGCTCCTGCAATATTACCATCTTTAATAGAATGATAAAGTGATTCTTCATCAACTATTCCGCCTCTCGAAGTATTGATAAGAATTGCTGTGTTTTTCATCAGATCTAATTTATTTTTATTTATTAGATGATATGTTGAATCTGCCAATGGCACATGTATTGATATATAATCAGAACTTTTTAATAATGTGTTAAGATCTGTTTTGATCAAGCCTACTTCTTTAGAAAAAGCATCATCAATTGGGTTAATGTCATATCCAATAATATTCATATTTAATCCACGAGCTAATCTAGATAACCTTTTTCCAATATTACCAAGACCTATTATACCAAGATATTTTCCTTTAAGTTCTGAACCTAATAATTCTTTTTTCAACCATTTATTATTTTGTATGCCGTTATTAGCTTTGATTATTTGTCTAGATATAGCTAATAATAAACATAAAACTAATTCTGCAACAGCAGTAGATGCACTTTCAGCAGAGTTAATGACTTTAATGTGTTTGTTATTTGCCGCTTTTAGATCTATATTATCTAATCCAACTCCAACACGTGCAATAATCAAACACTTATTGGTTTTTTCAATAAGATCTTTAGTTAGTTTGGTCCTTCCTCTGATTACTATTATATTAAAATCTTGTATAATGTTATATAATTCATCATATGTGACAGTAGGATTGTATGTGATATTCAATCCATTATCTTTTAATATTTTTTGCAATATGGGATCTACCGGATCGCATATTAATACAGATTTATTAAAACTCATGAAACAAACATTTGTTAGAATAATATAACTTTAATGCAAAAAGACTATCAACACTTATTAATTATATATATATCTCTGTAATGATTCATTAAGATTGCAAAAAATTAATAACAAGATGCGAATAGATGTAGATTCATTAGGTCAAATAGATGTACCTAAAGATGCGTATTATGGTCCATTTACAGTTAGGGCTATGAAGCAATATCACACAACAGAAACTAAATCTCACAAAGAATTAGTTAAAGCATTTATAATGATAAAACAAGCTGCTGCAATAGCTAATATGAATACAACACTAGATGATGAAATTGGCAACGCGATAATAAAAGCTTGTAAAATACTCCATACTGGAAAACACATGGATCAAATTGTAATTGATTCTATAAATTCTGGAGCTGGCACTGCACTTCATATGAACGTTAATGAAGTAATAACAAATATATCACTTGAAATATTGGGTAAGAAAAAAGGCCAATATGAATACATAAGTCCCAATGATCATGTAAACATGTCTCAATCAAGTAATGATACTTTTCCTACTGCCATGAATATAGCAATATTAAATGATTTAAAATTATGTTTACCACATATAATCGAATTAAAAAAAATATTAACAAAAAAAGCTAAACAGCTTTCAACTATCAAAAAAATAGGTCGCACTCATTTGATGGATGCAGTACCAGTAACATTAGGAAGTGAATTTGGAGCATATGCAATAGCAGTTGAAAAATCATTACATTACATAGTTAATGCAAGCAAAGAGCTAGAAAACATTGCGTTAGGAGGCACTGCAGTAGGAACAAGCGCCAATGCAAATAAAAAATACTTAGAAAAAGTAGTCTACGAATTAAAAAAAATATCTAAATTAAATTTACGAGCCGAGAAGAATTTACAATATGCTACTCAAAGTAGATTTTCGATCTCGAATTTATCATCGTCTATTAAAAACTTTGTATTGGAAATCAACAGAATTGCTAATGACATTAGATTGATGGCTTCTGGTCCGATAGCAGGTTTAGGAGAGATTATCATACCTACAGTACATGCAGGTTCTTCAATAATGCCAGGAAAAGTCAACCCCTCACTTGCAGAATGTATGAACATGATCTGTTTTAAAATAATTGGTAATGATACAACAATATCGCATTCAGTACAAAATGGACAATTAGAACTCAATGTGATGATGCCAATCATGGCCAAATGTATTTTAGAATCAATAGATATACTAACTAATTTTTTGCCTATATTTTCATCAAATTTGATAGACGGAATACAAGCAAATGAAAAAAATTTAAAAAAATATATAGAAAATAGTCCAGTTATAATTACTTTATTAACACCAAAAATAGGATATAACAAAGCGTCTGAGTTGTTTAAAAAATCATTAAGTGAAAATATATCTATTAAAACATTAATCATAAATGAAAAAATATTAACGGAGAAAGAATTTAATTTGTTAATGAATAAATAATGGCCAATGTTTGGATAGAATCTTATGGATGTTCTGCAAGTTTCGCGGATTCTGAAATAATTTCTGGAATGATATTAAATGGCGGGCATAAATTAGTAAAAAATATAGAAGATTCGGATTTGAATGTAATTGTAACTTGTTCAGTAAAAGATGCAACATTTAATAAAATGATAAACCGCATAAAGAAGTTAAAAAATAAACCATTAGTTGTTGCTGGTTGTTTACCAAAAACAGAGAAAAACACTATTGAGAAATTTGCAATAGATGCTAGTTTATTAGGACCTAATTCATTGATGAAGACCAATGAGATTATAAATTCAACTTTAAATGGTAAAAAACAGATCGAATTACATGATTTAGACAAAACCAAATTAAATCTTCCAAAAATTAGATTAAATCCAGCTATAGGAATAATTGAAATAGGCAAAGGATGTATGAATCAATGTACATTTTGTCAAACAAAAATTTCGAAAGGAGATTTATATAGTTATAGAATTGGAGATATAGTTAGACAAGTAAAAAATGAGATCAGTGATGGTTGTAAAGAGATTTGGCTTACATCTACAGATAATGGTTGTTATGGTTTTGACATAGGCTGCGATTTACCAATGTTAATCAACACAATAACAGACATACAAAATGATTTCATGATAAGAATAGGAATGATGAATCCTATGCATGTACCTAAAATATGCAATGATTTGATAAAATCGTATGAAGATAAAAAAGTATTTAAATTTATACATATCCCAGTCCAGAGTGGAAATAATAATGTTTTGAAAGACATGAAAAGAGGTCATACTTCAGAAATTTTTATGGATGTTGTAAAAAAGTTAAGGGACAAATTCCACAGATTCACAATATCTACCGACATAATAGTTGGGTTTCCTACTGAAAGTGAAGAGCAATTCTTAGACACAATCAAACTAATTAAAAAAATAAAACCAGATATTATTAATTTGTCTAAATATAGCAGAAGACGAGGAACTAAATCATTTAATTTAGAACAAATAAACGATAACGAGATTAAACGTAGAAGCAGGATTGCGTATAAAGTAGCAAATGAACTTTCGTTGGAAAACAATAACAAATGGATCGGTTGGAAAGGAGAAGTATTATTCGATGAAAATACAGATAGAGGGCTCAGAGGTAGAAATTTTGCCTATAAACCAATACTTATCAAAGACCATACTGCAAAAGTTGGGCAGACTGCCAATGTCAAAATAACACATGCTACATGTCATTGCCTAATAGCAGAAATTAATTAAATTTTTATATACATCATGAAACTTGTAACAAAGTTTTTTATTGATGTCATCAAATTCACAACATGGAATTAAGTGTTATGAAACCAATTTTGGTTATTGGTATAGGCGGATCCGGATCAAAGATAGCTACAAGCATATATAAGAAGCTTGACTCCGAATGTCTATTAATAAGTACGCATGAAGAAGATTTAAAGAATGTTGTAAAATCAATAAAAATTACTACAGATCAAATTATCAACCCGTCTATAAATACAATTAAGTCATATACATACAAGACCAAAGATAAAATAAAAAAAATTATAGACAAATATAACACAATAGTAATTATAGCTAACTTATCCGGTAACAACGGGAATGGCATAGCTCCAATATTATCTCAAATATGCCATGGTGCAAAAAAAAATATTGTGTCATTAGTCATCATGCCATTCGGTTTTGAGAAAAATAGATTATTTATATCAAATGTTTCATTAAAACATTTAAGAAGAAATTCAGACTGCATGATGATATTTGATAATAATGCTCTATTAGATAGCAATCCAAATTTAACTGCATCAGAATGTCATGAAATATCTTCAGATACAATGAATAAAATAATACATCTATTAAAATCACCAGAATTATCTCGAGATACAAATTTAGTAACAACAAGCAAAAATATGAATAGTTTTGAACTGATGCTCACAGATTCACTCAAGATGCTTTATAAAAATGTCAAACCTGAAAATGTTACACAAACAATTGTACATGTTTTACTATCTAAAAACAGTAAATTACTAGACGTTAATTATATTTCAAACGTAATTGAAAATATCTATAATTGTAATAATGTAGTCACAGCCTCATATTCCAAATCAACAAATATGCCGAAAATTATTTTAGTAGCTGCTATTAAAAATAATCACTATATGAATTTTAATAAATACGACCCACTAGAATCAATACCTACTAGTAACAAAATAGATTGCAACGATATGGAATATAATACAAATTGTAAGTTACCACTATATCAGCTAGAATAATAATCATCCTTCCACCACATCATTTAGTTTTATCTGGAGTAGTTTTATCGTTCTTATTATTTTCCACTGTAGAATTTTTCATATATTGAGTGACAAGGATATTTCCGTTATCTGTATTTGACATTTTAACTTTGATTCTTCTAGGTGGGTTTCGGATACCATTTTTCCATATATACTGATTTAAATCCTCATGGATTTTGATTATGTCATTATGAGTATGTTTAATTGCGAATTCTCGTATCATATTGATCGCTCTTTTAGATCTACGATTTGTAGGTGACAATAAGACTTTGCTTAAATTAATTGTGTATATACGTTCAAACTCCTGGGACATTTAACCTACTTCCACATCTGTTCTTCTCCAAGCACGTCGTTTTGGATTTGTTCTAACAGCTCTTTTTGTCTTCAAGATTATCCAAGCTGGTACAGGTGATGATTGTTTTTGTTTTTTTAGCAAACGTATCTTTCTAGAAGTAGATTTGTGCGAAGACATAAAATAATATAAACGAGGCCTTTTTTAAATTAATCTAACTTGATTTATTTAAAATATCATATAATTGCTTCAAAATACGTGCAGATGCGCCCCAGATAATATTATTTTGATACTCAAATACACATGAATTGGTATTTGAATTTTTAAATTTAATTGTTTGAAAAAACGAAAATAATGGAATGTTGAATATAGTATCTACTTCGTTATAATTAGCTCGAAGATCTGAGATATTATTTACAATAGTAACAAATGGAAATATTGTGAATCCAGTAGATGTATGAACTGGGTTTAATTTAGTTGTAATTTGTGTTTTTGAAATATTTAAGTTTATTTCTTCTTTGGTTTCTCTAATGGCAGTGTCTAAAATATCACCATCATGATAATCACATTTACCTCCTGGAAACGCCATTTCTCCACCATGTATACGC
>WTHC01000021.1 GCA_011523285.1 Nitrosopumilaceae archaeon
CGATTTTAAATTATTTATATATTCAATGATCTGTTCATTTATTGTAATCCTAAAAATTTTATTGTTAACTGTAATCTGTTTTATAATCACATAATCAATTTCATACTAGTGTTTATAGGTGTATTGTATAACAAAATTTAAAATACAATATAATCCAATGCTACTGCGTCACTTATTAAAGAAGTATGTCTTGAATTTATTACATAACCGTTCTTAATATCGCGTGATGGGACCCATCTGTTAGTAGAAGTATAATGTCTTTTAGATACTAATTCATTTTCTATTGACGCTATATTAAATTCCCCTTCTTCTAATTCTTGCGTATCTAAATGTTTTATAGTGATAAGAATCTTATTTATCTTTACTCTATTACCAAATTTCCATTGTGATGGAGGTTGTTCATCTGAAACCTCAAGTATTTTTATTTTCATTTCTTTTTTTCCAAATATATCATGACTTATAAGCATACGTTCGTCCACAAATTCGTCAAAACTCATATTAATAAATTTATGTAACAAGTAATTAAGATTTTATCATTTAAATGGCATTTTAAATTCTTGGAAATGTATTTTGGATTTAGAATTATTATTTGTCGAATATAATTCACCACCATATGTGCACGTACAATTTATAATATTATCTTCTGTGCATATTTTATAGTATTCTTTTAATTTTCTTGTTTTATATTGTCCTACTGTCAATCTTTTTTTCGCTAAAAATTTAAATGCTAAAATGACATATTTAGTATTATATAATTCAAAATGATGTAGCCAATTAAAACACCTATATATTTGATCTATTGGAACGTTTAACGTTGTCCCAGTTCCAGATTTAGCTTCAATTACATAGATTGTCTTTTCTGTATTATTGATGGCAATTAGATCTGGCAATGCAATACTAGGAGAGCCTAAACGAAAAGATCTCCAATTTGGTAACGCATTAAATCTTTTGACCAATTTATCTTCCCAATTATATCCTCTACTACGTCGTAATTTGGAAATTTTTTTATGATCTAGAACCAATTTATAATTATTTATATAAATAAAATTTTGTATATATATTTTAATTAATTTAACATTCACATTATTTAGAATCATTAATTTCATAACTCGTAAAACTAATATTGAGAAATTAAACTAAATATTTGTGTATAAATTCGATGATTTTAAATGCATTTATTGTGGAAAAATATTTGGAAATAATCCAATTCAGCTAGCAATCCATATAAGAGATAACCATGAAAATAATACACAATCATAATTTATTATATCAATGTGAATGAGTAACTATATTTGTTATTTGATTTCTTTGTTATATGTAATTTGATCTTAGAATTTGGAAAAATATCATTAACATTTGCGTGTAATGTGCCTATAATTCTTATTTGCTCAAATTCACCAACACAAAAAATAATTTGATCTTTTTGAGAAAATTCTACTATTTTACCAATATCTCTAATATTACGTTTATTGGTTTTTTGCAGACATGCGTCACAAAAATTACATTTAGGCCATATTATTTTATTACATTTTTCACATTCTGTTATTATTAACTTTGAACCGTCTAAATCCATTAGGTTAATATTAATACTGTTGATGATGTAGCTGCAGCTGACATATTATGTACCAGCCCATATTTTGCATTATGTACTTGCCTTTTGCCAGCTTGATTTTGTAATTGTTGAACTATTTCTATTGTTTGAGATATTCCTGTGGCTCCAAGTGGGTGCCCAGATCCTATTAGACCTCCGCGTGGATTTATTTTATTATTATTAGTTTGGTATAACTCATTAGAAAATGTGGTACCTTGTCCTTTATTAACAAAGCCTAGATCTTCAATTGCCATGATCTCACATATAGAAAATGCATCATGTACTTCTGCAACATCAATTTCACTTGGAGTTAATTTACACATTGAAAAAGCGTCTATAGAAGCTCTTTTTGTTGATTCCATAGATGTTAAATCATTTTTTGTAAAAACAGAAGAAGTCGTACTTTGCCCTATGCCAATAATAGCAGTAGAATTTTCAGTAAATTTTTTAGCATAACTTTCGGACATCATCATGATAGCTGAACATCCTGTACATAGTTTTGAACAATGTAAAATATTTAAATCATCAGTTATTTTTTTTGAATTAATAATTTCGGTTATTGTATAATGCTTATTGTTATATGCATACGGGTTATTTATAGAATGATCATAGTTTTTTTTCGATATTATTGCGAGATCTAATTCTGTAGTATTGTATTTTCTTTTATGTGCTTTTGTAAATAAAGATGCCCAAAAAATAGGGTGTGTATAATCGCCCCTAGATTCATCTGAATCAAATATTTTTCCAGGTGTGTTGTATAAATCTGCACCTACTACAATTACTGCATTAGCTAACCCAGATGATACATATGCAAATGCAGTTACTATGGCATGAGTTCCAGAACTACATAAATTCTCTATAGTTGAAAAAATTTTAGGTGTTATTCCAGTAGATTCTGCTATTTGAGCTGCTAAATATTTAGAATTAGATGTAGATGATACTAATATTCCGTCAATTAATTTCTTGTCTATTTGTGAGTTGCATATTAATTTTTGTACAGCAGATAACATTATTGATTTGATATCTATGTTTTCTAATGAAAAATTAGTTGAACTGTAATTTGTTATAAAAACTCTATTCATTTTACATATTTGAAAATGATTTGACTAATAAATCAAATGCAACATAAATATTAT
>WTHC01000027.1:0-39955 GCA_011523285.1 Nitrosopumilaceae archaeon
GATTAACATAACTAATATTATATATACATAAAACAACTAATTATTAAACCTGGAGTGGAAATAAAGGTGTTATTATTAAATTAACAAAGTTAATTTAGTATTTTAAAATCTGGAGTGGAAATAAAGGTGTTTTTAAGTTTTATAAATTTAATATTAACTAATATTCACAATAGTTAATAACATAGACACCTTAATTTCTATTGATTTATTTAATAAAAATTATTTTAATAATAATATAAACTAAATATATCAAATTAATTCTTTATTTAACAAGAAATCAAGGTGTATATGTATGTCTGATGATGATCACTTGAAAAATCTTTTAAATTTCATAAAACAAGGTAAAACTATAATTAAAGATCGTAATGTTTTACATTTCTCTTATTTACCAACAACTATTTTACATAGAAAAAATGAACAGGGAAAAATACTTCAATCATTATCACCAATCTTGAAACATTCTAGACCATCTAATTTATTAATTTATGGTAAACCTGGTACTGGAAAAACATTAGTAGTGAAAAAAATTTTAAAACTAATAATAGATGATAATGCTAAAGAAAATAAATTCCCAATTAAATTAGTTTATACAAATTCAAAAGATGAAATGACATTATATGGTTTATTAGTAAGTTTAGGTTCTCAATTAGGATTAAAATCACAGAAACCATTAACTAATAACGAAGATTGGTTACCCAAAACAGGATTATCTATTAGTATGGTATTTAATATAATTATTAAGACTATTATTAAAAATAAATTTAATACAGTATTTGTTATAGATGAAATAGATAATTTAGCAGATCTGGTATCTAAAACAGGAAAAGATATTTTATATCAATTAACACGTGCAAATGAAAGAATTGATCAAGGTTCACTTACATTAATTGGAATTTCTAATGATTTAACATTTAAAGAGAGATTAGATCCTAGAGTTATTAGCAGTCTTAGTGAAGAAGAAATAATCTTTACTAATTATAATGCATATCAATTAAAAGAAATTTTATTAGACAGGATAAAACATGCATTTGTAGATGATAATTCAGTAGAAGAATCAGCATTAAATCTTTGTTCTGCATTGGCAGGACGTGAACATGGTGATGCTAGACGTGCAATAGATTTATTACGTGTAGCTAGTGAAATCGCTGAAAGAGAACAGTCTTCTACTATTAAACCACATCATATAAAATCCGCTTATAGAAAAATGGAAGAAGATAAAGAAATAACTACATTAAAATCATATTCCTTACATGAAAAATTACTCATACTTTCGGTACTGAAAGCTAAAAAATTCTACACTGGTGAAATATATACCATATATAAAGAATTTTGTAAAAAAATTAGCCAAAAAGAATTGACACAACGAAGAGTAACACAATTGTTAAGTGAATTAGAATTATCAGGTATGGTTAGTGGAAGAATAATAAGTCAAGGCATACATGGAAGAACAAAAAAATATACTTCATCTATATCATACGAAACAGTTGTAAATACACTTAAAAACGATACAATATTCTATGATTTAATATAAACTAACTAAAATTATTTTGGTAAACCTTAAATGTTTTTAGATTTACTATCAATGCAGTTCCTGGTGTTGGTGTTATACCAACACTAGATTGAAACGGTGTTTGTTTTTGCCATGTACCAGAATTAATTAATAAAGTTCCTCTATAACTATTATAATCTAATATGTGAACGTGACCGGTAACAAAAATATCTGGGATATTATCAATCACTAACATATCGTTGTATTCTGGCGCTATAGGAGTACGATTTCCATATATTGGACTTAAATGCCTAGAACGAAGTAATAATTTCATAACTGTAGTAGGTTTATCATAATGTATTCCAGGTGTTGTTTTTACTACATCATCAATACTTTGCCCATGATAAATTAATACTTTCACATCATTTAAAGAAATTAAAGACGGGTTCCCAATTAGAGAAATGTTTTCATTATTATTGAAAAATTTAAATTTCCCAGGTATAGCAGGTTGAGGTAAAGCTCTTCTCCCGGGATCGTGATTTCCAGGTATCACAAATATTTTTATACGCTTCGGAATCTTACTTAAAATATAAGCCGTCTTGTGTAATTGTTTATCTATTGTATCTAAATTTAACTCATCATTTTGACCAGGATAAATACCAATTCCATCTACCAAATCTCCAACAATTATTATAAAAGCAATTTTGGTAGCGATATAATCTTCACTAGATAACCATGAAATAAATTCATTGAATTCTTTCTCCATGAAATATTTACTACCTATATGTAAATCAGATATAAAAACAACATATGTATCATTTTTAGATCTATTTGGTTTTCTTTCAGGTATATCTGGAAGTATTATTTCCTTACAAATAATATTTCTTGAATCATTAACTTGAATTTTGAATATTGCAAGTTGATCCAGAAGCAACATTCCCGCAATGTTTTTTATTTTTTCATCAAAAACTAAAACTTCAATTGAGTTAGTGAGATCATCTATTATTAATTTTATAAATTTTTTTTCTGTGTCTCTTTTTAATAATAAACCACAAACATACATTATATTATTAGATTTTTCACTTAAAACATCTGATATCGTATTTATTTTTTTAAATTCCGGTCTTTGCATGATTATTTTTTTTAATTTAACAAACCGATCTTTAAATAACGAATAATACCCATTAATACCTTCACCAGATGTAATTCTTGATGTAGGATCAAGTAAAATATTATATTTTGTATTTGTAGTCTTGTTTATCCATTCATTAAAATCATTTTCTGTTATTACAATATCATTTTTATCTGTTTTTTTATTAATGATTTTCTGTATGATATTTTTTATTTCATTTACATCTATAATCTCACACCATTTAGATACATTAGGTTGTATTTGAAATCCATTTTCTAACGCATAATTTAATACATCTTCGAATGCTTCACTCAAGTATAATTAAATAAATGATTGAATAAATATATTATGCGTTAATATTATTTATTAAATAAATTAACATGCATCGCTTTCAAAGAATTTTAGTTTTTTTTGTCTTTTTGATTTTATTTACTGTTATTTATGATTTTGGTACAATGAATGAAGTGGAAAAAACAGATGCAGAAAAATTCATTGAAGATTTTAATGAAATAATACATGAAATAGATTCTATTGGTATATTTTTACATAATTTAGCAATAGCATTACCAATGTTTATTCCAGGCGTTGGTATTTTATGGGGGTTTTTTTCATCTTGGTCTACAGGATATGCATTTGCCGCTTTAGAATCTATTAAACCATCACTATCATCAATAGATCCACTCAAATTATTATACTTCACACCTTTTGGATTGTTAGAATTAACAGCATATTCAATTGCAATGTCCAGGAGTTTTTTATTAATGTATAAAATAATCAAAAAAATTTCACTTAAACATGATTTGGTTATAATATTTATCGAAATAATAATAACAACAGTCTTATTGCTTTTAGGTGGTCTTGTAGAAGATTATATGTTAATGTCGTTGCCTGATATTGACCTTTGATATATCGTAATAAGATTCTAACTTAGATTGTTTGATGATTATTATTGATAAATCAGAAAATTTTTTATTTTCTAAATCACTCACTTTACCATTAAATATTTTTTCATGGTCCATTGTAAGAGATTCGTATACAATAACATGCATTTTTGATGTATCAAACCCATTATTTTTTAAATAAAAAGCAAATTCAGAATGCATAAATTGTTTTTTTGGTTGTGTTGCCCACGGCCTTGGTAAAGCTATAATATTAAAACCATCTATTAATCCTTTTAACAATTCTATTTTTTTATTTTCTATTGGTGTAGAAACATGAAATGTGATTACCTTCGTTTTGTCTAGTGCTATTTGTGCTTTTGAAGCCGCGACTTGAATTGAGCTGATCCCTGGTATTATAGTTATATTACCAAATATTTGAATTAATCTATCTACCACTTCTGATTCAGAAAAATTAACATCTCCAGTAAAAGGAACAACTAATTTTTTATTGCCTATTTCATTTTTTATTTTATTATATATTTCTTCTTGGTTTTCCATTGTTATTGTGTAGACATTTTTATTTTTCAATAATCTTCTTATAGTATTTAATGTAAACTCATATCCTATTATGATATCTGCATCTAAAATTATATTTTGTACATTTTTAGTTATATAATCATAAAAACCAGGTCCTACACCTACTGCAAAAACTTTTGGTGTTTTTATGTAAGTCATCTTTTAACAATCTTTTGTATGAATTGTTCCCAATCAACATTCATGTATTTTGTTGGTGCTTTTAATGGATATTTGACCCAATCTTGAACAATTGTGAATCTACATTTTTTTTGTTTGTTTTTGACCATGTACGATAAATTCAAAACACTCCCCCATTTTTTTTGTTCATGATTCACATCTAAAATATTTTTAAAATGTATTTCTAGATTCCTTTTATCTTGCAGATCTTCTAACAAATTGTTTTCATTATACCCATCATGTCTAATTAATGTCTGTTTATTTTTGATCATTTTTGTAATTTGTCTTGTTACAGCATATTGCCACCACTTCATCTTTGCTTTAGTTTTATACACGAATATTAAATGTTCATCTGTTAGAAATAACATTCCTTCTTTTCCACCTATGGAGACTATTCTTTTTGTTTCCATCCAAACTGAAAGTAAATGCGCATTAATTTTTTCGTCTTTCTTCATTTCGTACACTTTAATTTTATTAGTAATTATTGACTGTTATATTAAATTATTATGTAAAATTAATTAAGATACAGTAAAATAACCATTCAGCAATTAGAATTTTATGAAAAAAGAATACGTCATAGTGCGTATAGATGCATCGCATGACGGTTCTCCATACGTAATATTGTCTTTATCATCTACCAAAGACCTTAAAGAAAATAATCAACCACTCTCATCTCCATTTGGAACTAATATGGTGGGATTTTCAAATATGGATGATGTGATGAAAGGACTCAATAAGATGTTTTCTGGAGGTGGAGCATTAGGATCATCTGGAGCAATAACATCTATGAAATTAGACATACACGAATATAAAGAACTCAATTTGTCTGTTGGTGATAAAGTTTACCTAGAACTAACTAAAGCTGAAAACCTAGGGGTATAACCAAATCAGCGATTAATCTCAGAATATAAAATTTGGTATGCCTTAGATGCGTCTTTTGCATCTATTATAATAATTATGCTATCCAAACTAAAAAACGCATTTTTCATTTCTATTCCGTTATTATGTAACAATTCAGTTATGTATGATGTGACATCGCTTCGATTTTCATTATTTATTAATGTTATTTTTAATTTTGCAAGACCTGTATTGAATAAATTTTCATTGTTTGGTAATGTTGAAAATACTTCTCTAACATCATCTATATCTTCAGCTAGTACTATGAATGAATCTGCAAGTCTAAAAAACTCATAATCTGATTTCATATGTGAAAATTTATCCATGATATTTGATGTTTCGTTATTATCCATACCATCCAACGAAAATTTTACATCCATAATTTTATCAGTTAATGATAATCGTGCATTTTTTAGTACAGCCTCTCTTTTTATATTGTCTTTTTCTTCGAAAGAATCAGAATATCTTTTAATTGCAACTACAATGGTATTTAAATTAGCTTGACTGCCAATAATGCGTTCTACTTCCGGTTGAATTTTTACAGCTAATGCGGTATAATTGATAATATCCATTTTCATACAATCATAAATTGATCTATTATGCGTTATGATTTCTTTGACTATGTCTGGTACTGACATTTATTAATATTGATTTATGAGATATTTATATCTTGTAAAATAAACTATATTAATTGTATTCATTTTATAAACTGTCATATATATAATTTAAATTCGATATATTTATATTATGTAATATATATTACAAATATTGGTGAATATGACATGATATTCGATGATGAAATAGATAAAATATTCAAAAAGATATCTCATCCATTCATAAATGTTGATGACCTATTTGAAGATACAAAATCAAATCTTGGTTCTGGCCCATATTATTATGGTTATACGCTAACGATAGGGCCTAATGGCAAACCAATAATTAAAGAGTATGGTAATGTGAAACCAGGTTTGTTGCTCACGTCAAATACCAAAGAACCATTAATTGATAAAATCACAAACACTAACGCAATTAAATTGGTAACTGAAATGCCTGGGTTAGATAAAAAAGATATCAAAATTACAATGGAAGAAAACAAAATACAAATAAAAGGCGAAAAAGGTGAAAAAAGATATTGTGTTGATACTACGATAGAAGAAAATATAGACAAAAACTCTGGTACAGCTAAATATACAAACGGCATACTTGAAATCAAATTTAATTTGATAAAAAAACAACCTACAAAAAACAAAAACATCGAAATCCAATAATTTTTTTGGTGATATTTATTAATAAAATAAATTTACAAATTGCTGAAATATCAAAACGGCATATTGGCAAAGGTATAGCAATAATAGATCCAAAAATCGTCGAAGAAAATAATTTTATTACAGGACAAATTATTGAACTAACAGGTAATAAAAAAAGCTATGTTAAATTATGGTCTGGTTCCCAAGAGGATTATGGAAGCTCAATAATAAAAATAGATGGCTTAACTAGATATAATATAGGATCTGGAATTGGAGACACAATTTTAATAAGAAAAGTTAGCGCAAATAATGCTGTAAAAATAACTTTGTCTTCAACACAAAAATTAACAATAGATGGATTGAATGAACATATGATTGATAATTATGACGGTCGTGTTTTTGCAGTTGGAGATACTATAATGATAAATACACAATTTGGTAATAAATTACAATTAGTTGTAACTGATAGTATTCCGTCATCTCCTGTTATTATTACTAGCGACACAAATTTTGAATTAGGTCACATGATTAAAGCTCCAGATCTTTCTACATCTAGAATAACATATGACGATTTAGGTGGTTTAAAAAAAGAAATACGCAAAATTAGAGAGATGATTGAATTACCATTACGACATCCAGAACTATTTGAAAAAGTTGGTGTAGCTGCTCCGAAAGGTGTTTTACTATATGGGCCTCCAGGTACTGGTAAAACACTACTAGCGAAAGCTGTGGCTGGTGAAACGAATGCATATTTCATAAGCGTTTCTGGGCCTGAAATAATGGGTAAATATCACGGTGAAAGTGAAGAAAGGTTAAGAGAAATATTTAAGAAAGCTGAAGAACATGCCCCATCCATAATTTTTATTGATGAGATTGATTCTATTGCTCCAAAAAGAGAAGAAGTTACAGGTGAAGTAGAACGTAGAGTAGTTTCTCAGTTATTAACATTAATGGATGGGATAAATAACCGTGGAAAAGTTATAGTTATTGCAGCTACAAATAGACAAGATAGCATAGATTCTGCGTTAAGAAGACCAGGACGATTTGACAAAGAAATTGAAATAGGCGTGCCTAATTATGAAGAAAGAGCTGAAATACTCAATATACATATGAATGGGGTACCAATTGATGACAAAGTTGAACTTAATAACATTGCTAAAAAAACACATGGTTTTGTAGGTGCTGATTTACAAATGTTAGTTAAAGAAGCAGCGTTAAATTCTATGCGTAGGATGTTGCCACAAATAAATATGGATGATGATAAAATATCTTCATCTATATTAAAAAAAATAAAAATAACTGAAAATGATTTTGATTGTGCATTAAAAGAGATTAAACCATCTGCATTACGAGAAATATTAATCCAAATACCGTACATATCATGGAATGATGTTGGTGGGTTAGACGAAATAAAAAATGAATTGAGAGAAGTAATAGAATTACCAATAAAACATGAAGATGCATTTCTACATGTAGGCGCTAAACAAGTAAAAGGTATATTAATGCATGGTCCTCCAGGTACTGGTAAAACACTACTAGCGAAAGCAATAGCAAATTTAACTCAATCAAATTTTATTAGTATCAAAGGACCTGAATTATTGTCAAAATGGGTAGGAGAATCTGAAAGGGGTATACGTGAAATATTTAGGAAAGCTAGACAGGCATCTCCATGTATTATATTTTTTGATGAAATAGATTCAATAATACCTAAACGTAACATGACATCAAGTTCTAATGTCACAGAAAAAGTTGTTTCGCAAATATTGACAGAGATCGACGGTCTTGAAGAATTACATGACGTATTGATTATTGGCGCCACAAATAGATTGGATATAATAGATCCTGCTTTGTTAAGACCAGGAAGATTTGATAGAATTATAGAGGTCCCTAACCCCAATCACAAAGATCGAGAAAATATATTTAAGATACATACTAAAAATAAACCAATAGACAAAAATGTAAACTTGAATAAACTAGCCGAGTTGACTAATAAATTCAATGGGGCTGAGATTGCTTCTGTATGTGACAGATCTGCCATTTTAGCATTAAAACGTTATTTAAATAATCCACAAGGAATAATAAATAATATCGTAATAACACAGAATGATTTTATGCATTCTATAGACGCTATTAATTCAGCTAAGGCCAAAAATCTACAATCTGGTCAGATAAATTTAATCTAAAGTTGATCTTAATATACACTTTACATTAAGAACATATTTTTTCACCAAACTTTATGACAAATTTTGATAAGACTTGGACAAGACAAGAAACACAAAGTATGACCGGTAAACTAAGAGACGCAGTTAAACCACAACAAGCACTAAAACCTAGAATACAAAATGCTGTCAATAAACTACAAACGCAAATATCTAAAATAGATCTAATGCTATCAAAATTGAAAGATCGAGATTCAAATATTTTTCAACGAATAGTAACTTCAATGCAACATCACGATTCTACAGCTAGTAAAGTTTTGTCTAATGAATTAGCTGAAATACGTAAAGTTTCAAAAATGCTTGGCAATGCTAGAATGTCTTTGGAACAAGTTCAATTAAGATTGACTACTATCCATGATCTAGGAGACGCAATGGTTGCAATAGCTCCAGCAGTATCCACAATGAAAGGATTAAAATCCTCTATTGGAAGATTCATGCCAGACGCTGACTCTGAATTGAGTTCAATGACACAAACATTAAACGGATTAATGATTGATTCTTTGACAGATGAATCATTTAATATTGAATCCGACGTAACTAATGAAGAAACTGAAAAAATATTACAAGAAGCTTCTATTATGGCAGAACAAAAAACTAATGACAAATTCCCATCTGTTCCAACAAATGATTTCACACAGTCTAATGAACAGCTAGACTGATACATTATTTTTATATTTTTTAGTAAATAATATTTTAATTTGAATAAAATAGTGTAATTAATTTATTTAATACATAGTATATACATATATAAACTTCAATAAATTTTAATAACAAAATAATAGTATTTTATCATTAATAAATACACTTCATAAAGACGGTGAAAATAATTAATAATTAATATTTTTGTATAAATAAATTATAATTAATAACATACTAATTTGATCTTAGATTAGATTTTTTGTTGAAAATAGGTTCTCATGTTTCCATAGCAGGATCAATTGATATTTCTGTAGACCGCGCAACATCGAAAAACTGTTCTGCATTTCAAATATTCACTAGAAGCCCAAGAAGATGGTTTACAAACAAACTCAATGAAAATGACATACAAACATTTAAAACAAAATTGGATGCTAGTATGATAGATAAATTTTCCATAGTAGTCCATATGCCATACCTTCCAAATTTAGCTTCTCCAAATAAAATCATCTATGAAAAATCTATTGATATATTAAAACAAGAAATTTCTAGATGTGAACAATTGGGAATTCATTATTTGGTAACTCATCTTGGAAGTCATATGAATACTAGTGAAACAAAAGGCGTAACACGACTTGTAGATGCATTACAAAATGTAAGTAATACTAATGTTATGATATTGCTTGAAAATTCAGCTGGGCAAAAAAATTCTATCGGTTATAATTTTGAACAATTAGCAAAGATTTTTGATCATCTAGACAAACATAAATTCGGTATTTGTTTAGACACATGTCATATGTTTGCATCTGGTTACGACATAAGAAATGATGACAGTGCTTCAAATGTATTCAAAGAATTTGATGATTATATCGGTCTAAAAAATTTTAAATTATTACATCTTAATGACTCTAAAAATGAATTAAACTCTCATCTTGATAGACATCATCATATAGGCCTTGGGAAAATTGGTGAATGTGGTTTAAGCTACATGATTAAATTTGCTAATGTAAAAAACATTCCAATAATTTTAGAAACACCAATAGATACTATGTGTGATGATTTGAGCAATATCAAAAAAGCCAAAGAACTTGCTTATAGAGATTAGAAATTTATTCTATTGTATTATAATTGTAATAATGGAATATAACGAAGTGATGAAATTTGCATTACAAAAAGGATTTTATTTTCCAAGCTGTGATATATATTCAGATAAATCTGCAGGTTTTTGGGAATACGGTCCATTGGGGGTTAATTTCAAAAATAATTTTATTGATTTGTGGAGGAGTGAGTTGATACGACGTGATGAAGTATTAGAAATAGACGGTTCTCAAATTATGTCAAAATCTGTTTTCACTGCATCTGGGCACCTTACAAATTTTGCAGACCCAATAATTAAGTGTAAAGAATGTAGTTCTACTTTTAGAGTAGATAAATTACTAATGGAAAAAATAAACATTAATATAAATGAAAATGAGCCATTGCAAAAATATGATGAGATTATAACCAAAAATAATATATGCTGTACTAAATGTAATGGTAAATTTTTTAATTCATCTAGATTTAATATGATGTTTTCTATTGGTATTGGACCTGAAAATGAAGTAGCTTATCTTAGACCAGAAACATGTCAATCTATTTTCGTAGATTTTCCTAGATTATTTAAGACTATGAGAGGTAAACTACCTTTCGGAATTGCACAAATCGGAAAAAGTTTTAGAAATGAAATTGCTCCAAGACAAAGTATATTGAGATTAAGAGAATTTTATCAAGCCGAAATTGAAATTTTCTGTAATCCTAACAATTTTAACTCGTTTACCAAATTCTCTCAAGTAGCAAACACAACCATTCGATTGTATGTTGACAATAAAACAAAAACAATGTCGTGCAAAGAAGCTGTTGATTCAAAAATTATACCAAATATATTCATAGCCTATTATATTGGATTGTTGACAGAATTTTATGCAAAAACTGGTATTGATATGTCAAAAACTCGTTTTAGAAAACTTTCAGACGATGAAAAAGCATTTTATTCAACATCATCTTTTGACTTTGAAGTAAAAACTGCTGTGGGGTGGTTAGAATTAGTTGCGTGTAATTATAGAACAAATTATGATTTAATTCATCATGCTAATGTAAGCAAAGAAAATTATTATGTACTTGACGGAGAAGATAAGATCATGCCACATGTATTTGAAATTTCAATGGGCATAGATCGCAGTCTTTATTCCATATTGGAACATAGCTTAAAAAATGATAGCGGTAACAAACGAACACTACTCGCATTACAACCATATTTATCGCCTATTTATGTAGGTGTTTTATCATTATTAAAAAAAGATGGATTAGAAGAAAAAACAAACGAGATCTATACACAGATTAAAAAAAAATTCACTGTGTTTCTAGATCATGCTGGTACGATAGGGCGGCGTTATAGACGTTTAGATGAAATAGGAGCGCCATTTGCAATTACTATAGATTATCAAACATTAAAAGATCAAACAGTTACTATGCGTATGAGAGATAACATGAATCAAATCAGAATACAGATAAGTGAAATAGAGAAATTTTTAACAACTAATATTCTCATACCGCATAATGCTATTAAATCTAAATACCCTAGATAGTAGTACTAATGCTAAATCTAGGCACGGATGAAATCATCAAATACCCATTCCTAGCAGAAGCAAAAACATATCTACAAGATAAAGGTTTTACATTAGAACAATTTGTTGACGACCCTGATCACAAATTCATAATTGATATGGCATATGACAGAATAAAGTATGCAGCTAACGGTAAAATATATCCATCGCCCTATAAAGATAACATAAATATATCATCATTTCTACCTAGAGAAATTTTTTCTTTTATTATTGCAGTTGTGTTGTTAAAAATGTCTCGCATTAATATATTAATAAAAAAATTCGCTTTGTCTGAAGCTCGTAGAGCAGAAAAATACTTGGAAAAAGATTTAGAAGCTAAGATAAACATTCATTCTGACAATATTAGAAATCAACTTGAACACAGAATCAATCAACAAGAATTAGCAATTAAAATAATCAAAGAATTATTTTTGGTAGACATTAAAAAAGATCATGATCACTTCATTATAGCAGCTCAAGATTATCTGAAGCATGCAGTTCATTTTCATGAAACAGAATGGAAATTAGTAAACAGACATGTGTACAAAGGATTTGTATACTTGACGCCGCATGAAACAGTTAGGCTACTCCGGCGTAAAATAGATCAATATATATCATCCAGAATATATTCTATTGAAATTCCATCAATTCAAAATTCTCTAAGATATTATGTAAACAACCTAACTTTGATGGCAAAAAAATTTCCAATACCATCTACATCGTCACCAGGGCAATTCCCTCCATGTATAAAACACACTCTTAACATGCTTGAGAATGGTAAAAATCTATCTCATTCTGGTAGATTTCTTCTTGCGACATTTCTGTTGAGTAAAAAAAAACCAATAGCAGAAATTCTATCTCTATTTAAAAATGCTCCAGATTATAATGCAAAAACCACATTATATCAAATTAACCATCTTGCAGGACTCTCTGGAAGTAGAACCAAATACAACTGTCCTTCATGCCAAAAAATCAAAACTCATAATCTGTGTTTCGAGACATCAGAATGTAATAATATTTCTAATCCTTTACAATTTAAAAACAATAATGAATCCAAGTAGCAGATCACTCCTAGAAAATACTTTCAAGAAATATTATTTTGATAATTTTGATCTATTACACGTTCCTAGTAATCCACACGAAAGAGAATTTGCGTATAAAAAATTTGATTCTAAATTATATCGTCATATATCATTGAAGTCAGATAAAGAATTGCATTTATTATTAATGACACAAACGCCCTCTGATATATATTGTTCAAACGCGCGTTATTCATTTCCTACATTGTCTATGAATGAAAAAGATTGGAAAGATGCTGATTTGATATTTGATATAGACTCAAAAGACTTACAACTACCATGCAGAAATTTTCATACATGCATTCAATGTCTAGACTGCAACTCATTTTCAACATTGTGTTCGAGATGCCCTAATTGTAATTCTAATCATTTTAAAACTATTACATTATTATGTAAACATTGCATTAATGCTGCTAAAGACGAAACTAAAAAATTATGTGTTCTCCTTATTGATAACCTGGGAATAAAAAAACAGAATATCTTTGTGTATTTTTCTGGTAACGATGGATTTCATATCCATGTAATTGATTCTCAATATCAAAATTTAGGTTCTAGAGAAAGAGCTGACATTGTAGATTATATTATGTTGCATAATATGTTACCTAACACAATAAACAAGAATAGGCTGAAATTCAAAAATTCAAAATACAATCAAATTCATAATAGTATTATTGGAGATAAAGACAGTACTAAAAATATAAGTACTATTAAAACGAATGCCGTAACTAAAAATATAAGTACTATTAAAACGAATGCCGTAACTAAAAATACACGATATATTATAAAATCAATAATAGATCCAAATGTAACTATTGATGTACATAGGATATTTAGATTGGCAGGATCTATCAATAGTAAAAGCGGTATGTCGAAAGTTCGATGTAAAAATTTGGAGCTATTCGATCCTTTTAATGATGCTTGTTTCATGGATGAAGATCCTATCAAAATTAGAGCGAATTGTCCTATCAAATTTATACTGAAGGGTAAAAAATTTGGTCCGTTTAAAAATGAATACGTTACAATTCCTAAATACGCTGCTATATATATGATTTGCAAAGGCTTAGCTGAAATATAGTGGCTATTTCACATTGTTTAGCTAATTTTAGGTAAAACATTAATTTACGCCAGTTTAATATACAATAGTTTTGTATAACGCATCAACAGAAGACTCGCCGTCTTCACCATCTGCTAGTAAATATCTACGGCTAGGTGTAATACTAGTGATCTCAATTGCAATATTCGTTATAGTCGGAAGTAAAGGTGTAGAATTATCTATGAACATAACAGAATTCGATGACAAATTCATAAAACCTCTATTGTACTCAATAATTTCATCATTATTTTTGTCTACATTAGCATTTGTCAGAATAAATATCGTCTCTAAGAAGTCAATTTTTTGGTATTTGATCTATACTATTATAAACATCTTGAATGACAAAAATAGAGACTCTATAATTAATGGCGTATCAAATTTTAATAATTATAAACTATCTACAACCCATTTTATTATTTGGCAATTAACTAAAGTATTGCTATTCGGTGCGTTTTTTTCTAATATTATGTTTGGTTTTGCTCTTACTTATATATCCGAGGGAAATTCACTTGGTATTGATAACTCATATATGTTATTCAATTTACCTTTTGTAACTCCTCCTACAGATCCATCATATTCTATTGAAAACGTAGTTCCAATGATACCAGCTTTGCTAATAGTATTCCCGCCAATATTAGCAGCAATTGGCATAAGATTAATCTTGTATGTTGGCATAGATAAAATAATATCTATTCTTACATCATATGTTAATGATTCACTAAAAGGTAAACTGCGATACCTAGATTATGTTTCTACGGTAGAAATAATCATTGGTATTTCAATTATGTGGTTTGGTTTTAATTTATTTTTTACTGATCATATTGACTACAATACTAGATATTCAATAGCTGGTACTTTTGCAATAGGACTTATACTTCTTGCATTTTCATTTCTAGATAAAATTAGATCAAAAGTATTTACTCACATATTAAAACGAGATATTTACATGCGTATTGGTATAATCTTGGCTATTATTATTGTAATTGTAGCAATAATGGCAGTTAATAATAGCATAGCAGATGCACGAAAAATAGAATATTTGGGACCTTATACCTCGCAACAAATAGCAGTTAATAGGTATTTAGGAGATCTAGAGACAGTCGAAGAAAACAACCATGATATTTCAATTAGAGCGATTTCTCCAAACCATATCCAAGAATATATACAACAAAATAAAGATCTGTTGGACGTCATCAGGATTTGGGATTGGGATGCCGCATTTGCAAAATTAAAACCTGAAATAGGTTTGATACCTTATGTAGATTTTGAAGACAACGATATATTGAGATTTAACGATTCCTTATATTGGACAGCGTCTATGAAACCAATTCTGCCTCAATCTGTAAGTACTGAAAATAGGTGGTATAACGAGCATTTAGTATATACCCATGTGCCTAATGGATTTCTTACTTTAAACGCTACAAATGGCCAAATAGTAGATAGTGGAGAATTTTTCAAACAAAGAGCTATTTATTACGGTGAAGGCGGGCTACTAGATCTTACGTGGTCTGCATATCCTGAAAATAGAAATGAAAGTAGCGCAGAACTTAATAACTCGTTCTATTCTGGAAATGGTGGTTTAAATGTATCGCCTCCATTGAGCTGGATATTTGAACCAAATTTTCTACTATCTTTCCCAACTGATTCTATACATGTTATGAGATTCAAAGATGTAAACGAAAGAATGAATATGTTATATCCATATTTCTTATATAATTTATTTGGGAAAGAACTAGACACATTCCCGGTAACAGACGGTGAAAATTCATACTGGTTAATACCTCTGATTATAGGTTTTGATACTCATAATGTGCCTTGGTCAGTAGGAAATCCATATCTTAGGTTAGTTGGTTATGCATTAATAGATACGTATAACGGAGATATTTCACTATTAAAATCTGGAGATGATTTTTTTAGTAATATGTTTGCGTCAAAATATAACAAACAATTTATTGAAACTCCAATATGGCTTGAAAATCAAATACGATATCCGCAAGAACTATTTAATTGGAAGACTGAAATGTATAACATTTATCATGTAACTGATATTGAAAAGTTTATCCAAGCAAATGAATTTTATGAAATACCATTGGGACTTAGTACATATTATATAGAAGCAAAACCTCCTGGATTTTCTCAACATGAATTTTTAGGATTATTGTCGTTGGAATTACGTGGATCACAAGGCAGGAATCTTGCTGGTTATATGATTGTTGAAAATGATCTAAATAATTTAGGCAAAATGCAATTTTATGAAATACCATTAGATTCAACAACTAAACTTATTGGTCCTACTGCAGTACGTGAAGCATTAGATCGTGATCCTGATTTTGCACAACTTAAAACCTTGTTGCGTAATCCCAGAATAGGAGATAATATATTATATAAGGTGGGAGATCATGATGTTTATTTCATACCTGTATACACAGCTGGTTCTGGCGGTGTAGTTGCACAATTAGGTACAATCGCAGCTGTTGGTGCTGCCTTCACAGGAGAATATTATGTAGGTCTAGGAGATACACAAGAGAAAGCGTTTGAAGAGTATTTAAAAAAACTATCCGGTGTAACTACAGAAGATCTACAACAACATGAATTGAATAAAGCATCACGAATTGATATTTTGAAGTCAATCTTCCAAAATCAACAACTTGATATTATACTACCTACTTCAATACAAATACCATTATCATTTCAAGAACGTGAAATAACATTTTTCACAGAAAATGATTTGGATTTCACTAAAACTACAATATTAGAATTTATTGATGATTTCGTTAAACCTAGAAATAATAGAATAATAATGTGGCAATCAGAAAATATAATTAATTTTGGAACAATTATGACCACAAATAACTTTCATGAACTTCATTACATATCAGTTAATATTGGTGAATGAACTATTGGTTTTTGAGTTCCAAAAATATTAGAAATTTATATTAAAACTAAATATATAAAAAATGATGTAAACCATGCGTATTTTGGTAGTCAATAACGGTTCGCTATATAACAATCAGCTACTCTGCTTTCTATTTAACAAAAAATCTAATTTTGTTGTTTTACCATATTTCAAATCTCTAGAGGTGGTAGATAAATTTGATTCATTTATTCTTACAGGAAGACAACACAACAACAAATTGATGAACGTTATAAATTCTAAAATAATATATCATTCAATATCATATGATAAATCTCTATTTGGCATATGTTATGGAGCGGAAATTCTGGCACTGGTATTGGGTGGTACAATAGTGAAAATGAATTCTATAAAATATGGGTCTGAAAATATCAAAATAATTAAACCAAACCCAATTTGCAATATGGCGAGTAATGTTTTTAAAAGTCATCGCTATAAAATTTCTAAAGTAGGTAAATTAACATCTTGTTTAGCTATGTCTAAAAATTGTTTTTATGAAATGATTCAATATTCTAATTCTAATATTTTTGGAACTCAATTTCATCCTGAAATGACATCAGACGGCCTAAACATTCTTGAATCTTTTATATTGCTTTGATAGTTTTAATATTGTAACATTTAAACTATATCTATGGCTTCTTCTAATGAACTATATCTCCCATCCGTAACTAAAGAAAACATATGTCTTCCATTGGCAATAAATGTGGTCTCTAAATATTGGAATGTTGATCTGCCTATTTCTGAAGCTAGATCTCTAGAAAAAAAATATGTAAATGTAAATAGTAATATACTTATAGAAGGTATAGAGCTTGCAGAAAGACATGGTTTAGCTAGTCTAATTCTTAATTCGTCACTAGTTGAATTAAAAAAAATAATTGATATGGGTATACCACCAATAGTGATCTTGCCTGGATTATATCAGACTGTACAACATGCATCTGTAATTTCAGGTTATGATAACATAGAAAAGACTATTATGCATTACATTCCAAAACCAGATCAAATAGGTATTATCCCTGAAAAACAATTTGATAAATTATGGTCAGAAGATAATAAAATCATGATATTGATAGCTCCTACTGATATAATATATAACATGAAACCACAAAACAAAACTATAGCTAAATCTAATCGATTATGTTTTATGTCTGAAAGATTAACAACACAAGATAATGTTGAAGAAGCTATCAATATATTGAAAAAATCCATCAATCTTAATAAGAACAATGTGACCGCATTTTCTTCGTTGGGGAGCTTATTAAACAAGCAAAACTCTAACGATTGTGTTATTTATTATAAAAAATGTATCGCTATTAATAACAAATGTTATTTGGCTTATAGGGGATTAGGCAATTATTTCTTAAAAAATAAGCAATTTAAAAAAGCAGAGGAATACTATACTAAAGCTATAGAAATTAATCCAGAACGATTCGGTCCAATTTACAAAAACCGTGGAATTGCAAGATTAGAACAAAACAAAAAAATAATAGCTAAATCTGATTTTAATAATTATCTGAAATACACAAAAAACCCTCAAGATACTAGTAGTATATTGGAATTACTAAAAAATATATGAATGCGAAGTACGTGATTTGAACACGTGATCTTCAGCTTGGGAAGCTGATGTCATGCCAACTAGACTAACTTCGCACATTAATGACAATTACAAACGTTATATAGATCAAATAAATCTTTTAATTTATGGATGCAAAATGTCCTGAATGTTCAAATATCGCGTTTTTAGACGAAAATATCACTACTGTCGTTTGTGATCATTGTGGTTTTAAATCTACATATGATGAATATATAGAAATTATGAAAGAAATTGCAATTACACTCGCCTATGATTATGTGCCTAATAATCCATTATAATAAAGATTAATTAATGGCACGTGTTTTTTTTAATCCTTGAGTAATTTTAAATTAAATGTGTCTGATAAAATCGGAAAATCAATATCCGTAGACTTAAAAAATAATACCAATAATTTATTGGGATTAAAAATAGGTGCCAAAATAAATGCTTCTGTAATAGATCAAAACGGAGATCTGAAAATTACTGGAGGCAGTGATAGATCTGGAGTGCCAATGAGAGGAGATGTTGACGGTACTGCAAAAAAATATGTATTACTTTCTGATGGTATTGGGTTGCGAAATGTAAAAAAAGGACAACGCATACGTAAACTCATACGCGGCAATATAATTTCAGAAGAAATTTATCAAATTAACTGTAAATTTGACGGGAAATTAGAAACACCAAATAAAAATCAATAAAGTTACATATCTCAATTTTTTAGTTTTTAATAATGCATTGGAGAGAAACTCTTCCAGATTGGTACATAAAAAAATATGGTTTTCAACCATGTGTAAATATAGGTACCGCTGGACATGTGGATCATGGAAAAACTACATTAATCCAATCTCTGACAGGGACATGGACTAGCGTACATAGTCAAGAACTAAAAAGAGGAATAACAATACGAGTTGGATATTCTGATGCCGCATTTTACAAATGCGCAAACTGTAAACCTCCATTTTGTTACTCCACACATAATAAATGTCCAAATTGTAATGAAGTTACTGTTTTGTCTCGCGTTGTAAGTTTTGTGGACAGTCCTGGACATGAGAGCTTGATGGCAAACATGCTTTCTGGATCTGCAATAATGGATGGAGCTATGTTGATAATCGCAGCAAATGAAAAAGTACCAAAACCTCAAACTAAAGAGCATTTACTAGCATTACAAACACTTGGAATAAAACAAATAGTGTTAGTTCAAAATAAAGTGGATTTAATCAATTATGAAGATGCAATAAAAAATTATCATGACATAAAAAATTTTATCAAAAATACTGAGTTAGGTTCTTCTTGTCCAATAATACCTATTTCTGCACAATCTGGATTAAATGTAAATATTTTGATATACTACATAGAATCCACAATCAAAACCCCCATTAGAAATGAATCACAAAGTTCGATAATGCATGTCATAAGATCTTTTGACGTGAATAAACCAGGAACAGAAATAGCTAATATGCGTGGAGGTATCATAGGCGGAAGCCTTACTAGAGGAATCTTAAAAATTGGTGATGAGATAGAAATTAAACCTGGAATTTTTAATGAAAAAAATAAATCATATGAAACAATACACACTAAAATAACATCATTACAAACCAGCGCAGGTAATGTTACAACAGCTAAACCGGGTGGATTGATAGCTATTGGGACAAAACTTGATCCATCATTAACACGGAGTGATTCTCTCATCGGATCTGTAATAGGACAACCTGAGACATTACCTGAAAGTACAATTACTGCCAAAATCAATGTTAATCTATTTGATTCTGCAGTTGGAGATGCCGAAGATACAAAAATATCTCCAATCAAATCCGGTGAATATTTGAGATTAAATATAGGAACTGCACCGATACTCTCTAAAGTATTACGATCTAAGAATAATACAATCGATATAGAATTTACAAGACCTGTATGTATATTCAATCAAAGTAATGTAGCAATCAGCAGAAAAATATCAGATCGATGGAGATTAATTGGGGCTGGTACTGTTGATTGATGTTGTCTGTGATACAAGTTTTTTAATACAAATAGCCACTAAAAGAATAACTAATATCCATAATCTAGACTTAGAAATAGGACCAATACAATTTATAGTTCCAAATGTAGTGATCGCTGAATTAAATAAACTTCGCAATAATGTAAAAAAACATAAAATGGCTATTAGTACATTGCATTTTGCTAAAACATTAAAACTTGTATATATGGCAGGAAAAGAAAACGATCTTGTTGACGATATAATATTCTCAAATATTAAATGTAATGGTGGAATAACAGCTACGTTAGATACTGAATTAAAAAAGAGAATAAAAAAAATAGGTGGTACAATAATGTCTCTATCAAATAATAAAATCATACTAGAATAGCAAAATTTAATTTTAGTTATGATGCACTTTGATTTATGTTTAAATTTAATAATGTTGAAATAAATTGGTATGGCCATGACACCTTCACTATATCTAACGACAAAACAATTTGTATAGACCCATATAAATTAAAAAAACCTATACATGCTGACATAATTTTAATTTCTCATAATCATTTTGATCATCTTAGTATTGATGATTTGAAAATCGTTGCCAATGATAATTCTATAATAATCTCATCTATGGAATGTATAGATCAAATATCTGACATCAAGCATAAAAAAATAATCTGTTTGATGCCAAACGACGAAACTATTGTTTATGGTATTAAAATAAAAGCAATACCAGCTTATAATATTAATAAAATAAACCCAGATACTAAAAAACCATTTCACCCTAAAAATGATAATAAAATAGGATTTATAATAAATATAAAAGATGTGTCTATATATCATATTGGGGATTCTGATGTCATACCAGAAATGAACTCTGTTAAAACTGATATATTATTAGTTCCTGTAAGCGGTACTTACGTTATGAATGTACAAGAAGCTGTATTGGCAATTGATAAAATAAGACCAAAAATAGCAATTCCTATGCATTACGGCACAATAGTTGGAACAATATCTGATGCATATGATCTTAAAAAAACAGTTAAAACATGCGATGTTAAAATTTTAACTAAAGCATAATTGAATTAAACATACTTGTCTTGAGTTCGTTTTTTTAAATACTTATCATCCAAAGAGAATTTTGCAGGGTGAGCTGAAATTGATTTTACATTGCAATTCTGGCAACAACTTTTCATGGTATATATATTACAATTGATGCATTTTCTAAGTTGTTTACGCAATTATGCTTCCCTTGTTTTTTTAGAATACTCTCGTGTGAAATTAAAACGGCCTTTTTTTTCTACTTGTTTTTTAATATCAGCTAGTATTGGCTTAAGTGTTTTTTCAGCAGTTTTAAAATCTGATTTGATTATACTTAATCTGTATTTTGGAGCCCCAATATAAGTAATTTTTATACTGCCGTTATTGTTCTTAATTGTTGTAGATAAAATCTTTTTGATTATATCTACACCATTATACATTTTATTCGAAATTTCCAATATACCTCTAATTTCTACTACGGGCAATTTTATCTTGGCACACGTTTCTTTTATTATTTCTAGTACGCTGTCTTCAAGATTCAAATCTGAAATAACTTTTATTCCTTTGGCAGCTACATCTATAAAAGCATCATATGCAGAATCATATTTTGAATATAGACTTTCTTCAAATTTCTCAAGATCTGCATTAGACATTTGTGTTTTTTCTTGTATTGTTTGAATTATTTTTTTGCCTTTTTCATATTTTTTTGCATGTATTAATTTTTTTTTCTTTTGATCATTTGATACTTGTTTTAGAGATAAATCTATGTCTTTACTTTCTTCATTTACATGCTTTACCACAAGTACTTTTTTCTCACCTATTTTTACATATTTGTTAACAGATCTTATCCATCCTGGAGCTATTTCAGATATGTGTAAAAAACCTTGTATATTATTATATTCATCAATACTGACATATGCTCCATGATCATTAATTTTAATGATTGTGGCAATTACTATTTCGCCTTTTTCTGGTAATTCTGTAACCTCGATAGACATAACACTACTCTTGAATGTGGTTTAATTATAGACGATTAAAAATCTATTCCTTTTTTTGCCTTAATTCCAAATTTGAATGGATGTTTTATTTCTTTCATTTCTGTTACTATGTCTGCTAAATCAATAATTTTATTTTTAACATAATTGCCAGTAAGTACTAGATTTTGTTCATATGGTTTTGAGTTTATTATTTTGATCAAATCATCTAATTTGATTAACTTCATATTTATTGCATAATTTATTTCGTCCAAAATCACAGTATTGTATTTATTTGATTGGATTTTTTTTTTACATATCTCGATAGCATGTTGTGCAATTTTTTTGTGTTCTATCAAAGGCGTACTGTCGTCAATAATTCCAACAAAGCCTTTTCCAGCAGCAACTAACTCAAATTCAGGTTTTAGAATATTTGCTGAATACATTTCTCCATAATGCCAAGATCCTTTGATGAATTGTATCATACATACTTTTTGTTTATACCCTATAGCTCGCAATACGAGACCTAATGCAGCAGTTGTTTTACCTTTTCCATTTCCTGTGTAAACTATTATCAATCCTTTTTCCATGGTTTTATGTATAATTATAATTAATATTTATTAAATTATTTAGTAATATTATAATAACTTGAAAATTCCTCGTATTTTAATTGCTGGTACTAAAAGTGATATCGGTAAAACATCTATTACATTGGGAATTATTTTCGGTATATTAAAAAAAGGATATTCTGTGCAACCATTTAAAGTAGGACCAGATTACATTGACCCTAGTTATCTTACTGAAATATCTAATAATCAAGCTAGGAATTTGGATGTATGGCTGATGGAGAAAAATGGTATATTAAATAGTTTCATAAATAATTCCTCGTCTAATATCTCAGTTATTGAAGGTGTTATGGGATTTTATGACGGAGCATATGGTGATTCTGATTTTGCTAGTACATATCATGTCTCTGCTTTATTAAAAACTCCAGTAATATTGATTTTGGACGCAAGTAAAATTGCACGCTCTATAGCTGCGATAGCTCTTGGATATACTAAACTTAAGAAAAATTCAAATATTGTGGGATTTATATTAAACAAAATTCATAGTAAAAAACACGAAGATATTTGTAAACAAGCCTTGGAAAATTTAAATTTACCAATTTTAGGTTCGATCTATTACGATAATGATTTATCATTAGATTCACGTTATTTGGGATTATTACCAGTATCTGAAAAATCAGTATCTGTTGATAAAATTAAAAAAACCGCTGATCGAATTTCAAACTTTCTTAATATAGACAAAATAATTGATATTGCATCAAACTCTACAAATTTGGAAATAAAATCACATTATACAAAAAATAAAATTAATAATGTTAAAATAGCTGTCGCATTAGACCAATCATTCAATTTTTATTATAGAGATAACTTAGATTTATTAGAAAGATCTGGCGCTGAGATCAAATACTTTAGCCCTCTTTATGATTCAAAACTACCTAGCTGTGACGGTATATATATTGGAGGTGGATTCCCAGAGATTTTTAGCGATACTTTGGAAAGAAATACATCTATGAGAAGAGACATCAAAAAACTTGCAGAAAATGGCATCCCAATTTATGCTGAATGTGGTGGACTTATGTACTTAGCACAATCAATTTCTTATACAAATACGAAACATTCTATGGTTGGCGTATTTGATGCTGATGTCAAAATGACAAATAAATTGAAATTGAATTACACTAAAGGTATTATAAACTCATCCTGTTTATTATCTAGTGAAGAAACTAAAATTAATGGACATGAATTTCATTATTCTGAAATTAATAATATAGGGCAAGATTATAAATTTGCTTATGAATTGTCAGTTGGATTGGGCATGAAAAATAAAAAAGATGGTTTACTTTCTTATAATACATTAGCTTCTTACATGCATACTTATTTTAACAAATATCAAACACAAAATATAACATATGAATGTCTAAAATATTCTAAAAAATAACTAATTACGTATTAATTTAAATAGAGCATTTATTATTGCAGCTGCACAAGCACTGCCTCCTTTTCTACCAACATTTGTTATAAATGGAATTGTATAATTTTTTATTAATTGTTCCTTAGATTCTGATGCTGATATAAACCCAACAGGAATACCAATTATCAATGACGGTGTAATTATTTGTTCATCACACATTTTAATTACTTCTAGTAATGCAGTAGGAGCATTACCAATTGCAATTATGTTTCCGTTCATGTAATCTGTAGCTTCTCTCATAGCTACTTGGGAGATAGTTTTGTTGTGTTGTCTTGCTTTATTTTTTACTATTTCATTAGAAATATTACAAATTACATCAATTTTAAAATCATGTAAATTTTTTTTATGTAAACCGCCAATTACACCATTTACATCTACTATTAGTTTACAACCATTTTTTAATGCATTTATACCATTAATTATTGCTCTTTCATGGAATATCATTTTATTCTTGCGCGCAAAATCAAAATCTGCGGTTGTATGTATAACTCGTTTCACTACAGTCCATTCAGATCTATTATAACCATGTTCGCCAATTTCATTATCTATTATTTCCATACTCTTGTCTTCTATACTTTTTCCTATGTCAGTTTGCATTTTCAACCTCTTTACATCTAGTGATTATTAAATCCATCAATTTTTCATCTTTGCCTATATATTCTGTAAAAACAAATTTTGTAAATTTATGTCTATTAAGAGCAGGTATTAGTTCTTCATATATATCATACTTCATATGTGCACCATTGTGTAAAAAATAAAAAACAATTATTAAAATATCTGGTTTAGTGGCTATGCATTTACGTATTCCATCATTAATGTTTGGGCTTTCTATCTCTAAAAAGCAGTATTTCACATTTCGGTATTTTGGTTTTAATTTATTGACCACATACATAATAGATAAATGAGAGTTTGGATCCTTACTGCCATGACATATAATTAAAACATCTATATTTTGTTCTTGAGTTTTGATTTTGTTTTTTAGTATGGCGTCATTTATTCTATTTTCAACAGATTTAGTAATCAATTCATGCATTAACATAGGTTTTGTGACGACTAATTTTATATCTGATTGATTATGAAATTTCATAACTCTGTTTACTGCTAATTTTACTTTTTTACCAGAATATAAAAAATATGGTATTACTATTAATTTATCTATATTGAATTTGAAACATTCCGTCATCATTTTATTTATGCTTGGTTCTGAGACCTCTAAAAAACAATATTTGGAAAAAACGTATTTTTTTTGTTGTTTTATTTTATAACATATTTTATTCAATTCTTCTTTAACTTCAATATCTTTACTACCTCGATCTACTATTAATACACCTATATTCAATTTTTAATCCTAGCTATTGATAAAGTTAGATCTGGTGGAAATTTTTGTTTTTCTACTATTAATTCTCCATGTGAACTTAATATTGCAGAGGCTTCTGAAACGCTATATGTTTTTTCAAATTTATTTACAGCTTTTGATGGATTTGGAACATTGATTTTAGCTAATTCATTCCGATCAAAATACTCTATTTGTGTTTTCATTTCTTTGCTTAGGTGAATTAAGCTCTTGACATTAAATGGTTTATTTATTGTAGCAAATTTTGCGATTGATTTTTCACATAATTCGAATTTTTTTAAACATTTTTTTAGGTTTTTGTTTATGGTATCTTTAGTGGTATTTTGATGTAAGCCTATGCCTATAACTAAACTGCGTGGTCTATATATAACAGAATTATCTAAGATATATTCATCTTTTATAATTTTATCTGAAATAATCATAAAAGCTTTGCTGTCTGATTTTTTTAATGCTGTTATCGTAGGATAACACATTACGTTTTTTGGAAGTTTTCTACTCCACCAGTTTCTCTCTCCGGCATCTTGATATAATCCTATTTTCTCTTCATTTATCATAAATGCACTCACTGTAGTTATAGATAATCTAGATTCTACAAACCAATTGAATTCTTTACCTAAAATATCTATAGGTATTGTGTTATTTACTTCAGACGCTGTTGTAATCACTGGAATAGAATTTAATTTATTCGCAAGTTGGTTGGTGATCTCATTTGCACCACCTATATGTCCTGATAGCACACTAATTACAAATTTAGCTTTATCATCTATTGATATTATAGCAGGATCTGTCTTTTTATTTTTAATATATGGTGTTATTAATCTTATTACTGCACCTAAAGAAAACAAACAAATTACAACATCATTTGTATTGAATAATTCTTTTATTTGATCTTGAGTAGATTTAGAATACCAAATTATTTGTTTGTCTCCATTTGAAAATTTTCTTGGCACATAAATTTTACATGATCTGAATATTCTTAAAATCTTCTTACTAATATTAATACCATTTTTTGTTATTGCGATCACAGATATTTTTTTCAATGATGTATTATAATATTAAATTTATTTTATTAAGGGTATCTTCCTATAATTTTACCATCAAAATCAAATAAAATAATATCTAACAAAACTTTGCCCTCAGAATGCTTGCTCATTTGTTTATATACTTCTGTACATAATTCATTAAAAAAACAACAACTTAATTTTTTTGTTTTAACTATATCGTAAACATGTCTTGCTGTATTGGCATTTTTAATTGATTTCAATATGTTTTCATCTGCATCACATCTTTTAGCTAATTTGGAGAGAAAATCTACATCTACTTTAGATCCTTTTACATGTGTTTGTTTTATGCCTTTTGCTATCTTTGCAAATTTACCAATTAAACCTGCAATATGAGTAAATCCAATTTTTTTTTGAGCACATTGTGATATTGCATAACCTGCAAAATCTCCTATTTGAATAAAACACTGCGGGTCTGATTTTATTATACTCTTCATAAATTTTTCGCTTCTGCTACCTATTGATAATATGATTTTTTTACTATGTGTTGCTATACATACATCTAAACTCTGTCTTATTGACGCTGCAAAAGATGCAGTTGAATATGGAGTTACTATCCCACTAGTACCTAGAATAGATATGCCATTTATTATACCTAATCTAGGATTATCTGTATGGATAGCTATTTTATCGCCATTCATTACAGATATTATTATCTTCACACCATTATTTTTTAGTATCTCTGTAAATGTTTCTCTAATGTTCTCAATTATCATTTTTTTTGGTGTAGGATTAATAGCAGGTTTTCCAATTTCTAAACCTAGTCCCGGCTTAGTAACTATTCCCACACCTTTACCACCATAAATCTCAATTTCATTAACTTGTCTCGTTAAATATACATCCGCAATAATTTCGGCGCCATGAGTTACATCTGGATCGTCTCCCCCATCTTTTATCACAGAACATCTAGAATGATTTTTTTGTAGTACACATGTATGTATTTTGATTTTCATTATGTTTTTATTTGGTAATTTAATACCAATTGATTTAATTTTACATTGATCAACAATAGATGATAAAGCCGCTTTAGAAGAAGCAGCAGCACAAGTGCCAGTAGTAAAACCCGTTCTAAGCTTTTTCATCATGCATTTGTTTACAATGTTTATTTATTTGACAATTTCTGAAATAATTATCCAAATTGCTATTGCTGATAAACCGCCATAAAGTAACAAATGTGTTATTTTATGAGAATGATTTTCATTTATATTAGCTCTGTTATTGACATCATTAACATTATGATTATCATCCATTCTAAATTCTGTTTTTGTGTGATTTGTCTTATTGACATAATATCTGCTTTTTGTTGAATTGATTTTTTGTTGCATATTATCTTTATGCGTTTTTAATATGTTGTACGCTTCTGCTATTTGTTTAAATTTTTCATCCATATCATTTTTATTTCTGTCTGGATGATATTTCAAAGATAAATTTCTATACGCTGATTTTATTTCTTCTACAGTTGCGTTTGTATTCAATTCTAATATTTCATAACATCTAGTTAATTCCAATAATTGTTTTATAGTTAGTTTAAAATTAAATGTATATTAATGATTGATCACAGACATCTCAAAATAGCTGTATTTGGAGCAAATGGATATGTAGCTAAAAATCTTCGTGAGTTATTACATTTTAAAAAAATTGATTCCGTGAGTAGTATTTCTAGAAGCGATTTTAAATCATACGCTAAAGAAAATAAAATACTTATTTCTAATTTAGATAATTCCATCTCCTGTAATCTTCGTAATTATGATGTTTTGATACATTTAGTTGGATCTGGAAGACAAACAATTAATTCAGATCACTACGACATTAATACTGATCTGACGAAACAAATTATTAAAATATGTAAAAATTCTAACATTAAAAAAATTATTTACATTAGCGGATTAGGTACAGCTGAAAACTCCACGATATGTTATTTTATTTCAAAGTATAGAGCAGAGCGTGATATCATAAACTCAGGTCTGAATTATACTATCTTCAGACCATCATATATAATTGGAAAACAAGATCCATTGTCTACAAAAATAATAAACCATGCAACACTTCACAATAATTTTTGTATTCCAGGATCTGGAAATTATTTAATACAACCAATATTTATAGGCGATGCAATTGAAATCATTTTTGATTCGATCATTAATCCGCTTTTTAATAATGGTATATTTGATTTGGTGGGCCCTGAAATACTAAATTTTAGAGAATTTATTAATATATTTAAAGAAACTAAAAAAATGAAACACAGAATCCAATTTACTGATCTAGAATACGAATATTTCAATGCGTTACATAGTTCTACTAACACATATTGTGTTGACGATCTAAATATTCTGATAGGGAGTTTTATTGGTAATTGCGAAAAAATTCAAAAATTATCAGGCATTAAACTCAAAAATGTAAACTATTCGCTAGCTGCCGATAGCATTTTTTAACGTTTCAGCTTTATCTATTACTTCCCATGTAAATTCTGGTTCATTTCTTCCAAAATGGCCATATGCAGCGGTTTTTTTATAGATTGGTCTTTTTAACATTAATTTTGATATTATTGACGCTGGTCTTAAATCAAAATGTTTTTTCACTAGCATTTCAATCTCTTGATCCATAATTTTTCCAGTACCAAATGTATTCACCATTAGTGATATAGGTTCTGGTATGCCTATAGCATATGCAACTTGAATTTCGCATTTATCTGATAACCCAGCAGCAACTATATTTTTGGCTATGTATCTACACATATATGACGCAGATCTATCTACTTTGGATGGATCTTTTCCTGAAAATGATCCTCCCCCATGTCTACCTTGTCCACCATATGTGTCGACAATAATTTTTCTGCCAGTTAAACCAGCATCGCTGTGAGGACCACCAATTTCAAATCTGCCTGTGGGATTAATTAATATTTTAATATCGTTCCTCCACAAATCCATACATACAGGTTGTATGACTTTCTTTATTATTGAATCTCTTATCTCATCATTTGAAATAAAAGGGTCATGTTGCGTCGAAATTACAATGTCTGTTATCTTTATAGGTTTATTATTTTTGTATTCTACTGAGACCTGAGATTTACCATCTGGTCGTATCCATGGTATTTCTTTTAGTTTCCTAACCTGTGATAGCTTCTGTGTTAGTTTATGAGCTAATGTGATTGGCATGGGCATAAATTCTTCAGTTTCCTTTGTAGCATATCCAAACATTATTCCTTGATCTCCTGCACCTTGTTCTTTTTTTGATGTGGATGTTACTCCCAAATCGATATTTGGACTTTGAGCATGTAATCTTAGTATTATCTCACATGATTCTGAATCAAATTCTAAATCTGGACTGTTATAACCTATATCTGAAATAGTTTTCCTTATTACATCTTTTATTTGTTGATTTGTGATTTTGGCAGTCGATGATATCTCTCCAACTACTATTACTAAACAACTGGTCACCATTGTTTCTACAGCTACTCTGCAATCTGGGTCAGATTTTATATATTCGTCTAGTATTGCATCAGATATCTGATCGCAAATTTTATCTGGATGTCCCTCTGTTACAGATTCTGATGTAAAAAGAAAGTCCTTAGTAACCGTATTCATAGCTCATTTTCTAATTTTATGAATAATACATTATTACCTCTTACAATTACCCTTCCATAATTTGCTACCACTTTACCTTCGTGAAGTTCTTCTGCGTCTGTCATGATCAAATTCATATACGAATCTACATTGCTCATTTTACCTTTGTATTCTATCTCACTCTTCAATCTAATTGTAACTTTCTTTTTTGTATGCTTTTGAAGTGCAGTTAGCGGTCTTTTTGAATTTTGTTGTGACAATAATCATCCACTTGTCATGCATCGTTTTTAAACAATAAAAGCCTTCCTTGCATAGTGTATATAAATCCAATGGTGTTTTATATTTTTAATAGTATAAATGAATACTGGAATCAAAAAACTTGATGCGTTTCTAGCTTCTATAAATAAAGGTATGATAATCGATATATTTGGAGCTAGGGGTACAGGTAAAACTCAATTATCTATGCAAATCTTAGTAAACTTATTGAGAAATAAATATGGTCAAATAATCTACCATGATACTACTGGTAAATTCAGACCAGAAAAACTAGCTAATATCATGGAAAAAACTGGAATGGATGTTAGCTCTCTTGATAGAATAAAAATTAACCGTATAATTAATACTGCAGAACAAATACATTGCATTCAAAATATAAATTTGAATGATGTTTTGTTATTAGTAATAGATAACGTAACTGATTTATTTTCTTTTGAATATAGAAAAAAATTCAATGAGAAAAATATTTCATTCATGAAGTATATGCATAATTTATCTTTAACTGCAACACAATACAACACTCCAATTATTGTCACAAACAATGTCTCACAAATTAACAAAACGGAACACGAACATTTGAAAAATATCATTGATATATTCACACATGTCAAAATACATTTACACAAGAAACATCAAACATACTACTGTTTATTGACTACTCCATGGACATCACAATCTTTTATTTATGAAATAACTAAAAACGGCATTTCGGATAACTAAAGCGCAGATTTTATATCAAATGCTTGATTTAATAATACACATGAATAAGGCGCATTCTGTTGTTATACAATATTTTCATATGCTGGGATTCAATAATCTTACCAAAATACAAAAACAAGCATTACAACCAATTTTTCATAAAAAAGACACATTGATCATTGCACCTACTGGTTCTGGAAAAACAGAATCTGCAATAATGCCAATTTTTTATCATCTCTCAAAATCTAAAAAAAAAAGAAAAATAAAAGCATTATATATAACACCTCTTAAATCATTAAATCGTGATATATTTAATAGGCTAGTTAAATACTCAAATACATATAATTTATCAATAAATATTAGACACGGAGACACACCTCGTTCAGTTAGAACTAATATCTCTAATAATCCTCCAGACATTTTGATTACTACTCCTGAAACTTTAACTGCACTTTTAATACAACAAAAAATGTTATCTGCATTATCAGAATTAGAATGGATCATTGTTGATGAGATGCATGAATTATTAAATAGTAAACGCGGCACGCAGCTTTCATTAGCATTAGAACGATTACATGTAAACTCACAATCAGACATAACTAGAATAGGATTATCAGCTACAATAAAAAACACTACGGAATCTGCCAAATTTTTAACTGGAACCAAAAGAAAATTTCATGTTGTTATTGATAAGATGCAAAGGATATATGACATACAAATTAAAAACGTTAAAGGTACTATTAATGACTCGGCGCATTTTATAATTAATTATATAACAAAGATGCATATCAATAGGCCTATACTCCTATTCACAAATACTAGAGCGGAAGCAGAGCTTCTTACTTCTATAATTAAAAAACATTCCACATTTAATGTCGAATTACACCACGGTTCTTTATCTCGTGTAATTAGGGAAGAAACTGAATACACATTACGTGAAAACAAAACAAATATTGTTGTATGCACCTCTTCATTGGAATTGGGTATCGATATACCCTCTGTAGAATTAGTAATTCATTATGGATCTCCAAAACAAGTATTAAAATTGATTCAAAGAATAGGAAGAAGCAAACATGGATTTGGTTCTACAGCTAAAGGTTTGATTGTAATTAATAACGTTGATGATGAATTCGAATCACAAGCCATAGTCAATTCCATACAATCCAAATCTTTGGAGGAACAACGTATACATACTAATGCATTAGATGTATTAGCACATAATATTGTCGGGCTAGCTATACAATTAAATGGAATATCTGAAAGTGATGCATTTAACATTTTTGTTAAAGCATATCCATTTAGAACCATTACTGAAGATAACTTTCATCAAATAATTAGCCTATTAAATTATCATAAATTAATTAGCTACCACAACAAAATGATTGGCAAAAATTTTAAATCATTTAAATATTATTTTGACAACCTTTCTACAATTTTTGATGTAGCTAAATTCAAAGTATGTGACATAATTAACAAAAAAATAATAGGTACATTGGATCAAAAATTTGTTGCTAATGCATGTGATTATGGAAACATCTTTGTTTTACGAGGAACACAATGGCGTATAATCAATATAGATGAAAACGATTCCAAAATAAATGTAGAGCAATTTAATTCTAATGGAATAACTATCCCATATTGGGAAGGCGAAACCATACCAATTGATTATTTGATTTCAGAAAATGTTGCTAAACTTAGATCGAAATCTAATTTAGAAATATTTAAGCTAAGGGCCAAACACCAGGATATGTATGATATACCTGACGATAAAACAATTGTCATAGAATCAACTAAAAATATCATTGTATTACATACTTGTTTTGGTACTAAAACAAATTCAGCTTTTGCAATATTTCTGTCATCTATGATTTCATCCTTATCTGGATTTTTGACAGATTCTAGCTCAGACGCATATAGAATAGTTATTTCATCTAAATCATTAATTTCCAAGAAAATTATAATGGAGATCTTATTCGACGAACAACATGATCTTTGTAATATAATTAAGACTTCATTGATAGGAACACATAATCTAAATTGGAAAACATGGTGCATGGCAAAAAAATTTGGCGTTATTGATAAAAATGTAATTTATAACAAAAAAGCTGCCAGATTTATTTATGAAAAATATACTAACACTCCAATCGTATCTGAGTCAGTAAGAGAATTATTTCACGATAAATTTGATATCGTCAATTTAGAATTTTTACTAAATAAGATACGAAATAATAAAATAAATATAAAATGGCACGATGTAGAAAATTTTTCCAATTTGTCTAAACCTGTATTAAATGGAACTACTAGATACTATTCTTCACCAGCATGTATTGATAAAGGAATTTTAAATCTAGTGAAAACCAGATTGTTTAAAAATAGACACAGACTTATCTGTATTAGATGTGGATTGTGGCAACAAGTAATATCTACACAAGAAGTACCGCACCATATTTTCTGTCCTCGCTGTAAAAGTAGACAGATAACAGCTACATTTTATTCTGATTATGAATTACAAAAAATCATACAAAAGAAATATGCAGGGCAAAAGATTTCTGTTAACGAAAATATAAGATTTAACAAAGCGTGGAAAATATCTTCGCTAGTTGAAAGTTTCGGACAAACAGCATTGTTAGTTCTATCTGGATATGGAATAGGTGGTGATACAGCAGCTCGAATACTTCGAAATATGATTGATATGGATATTTTGTATGAACAAATTTATCAAGCTGAGAGACAATATGTTGTAAATAAAGGATTTTGGAATTAATTTTTTTTTATTATTGCTGAAAATCTATTCAAAAGAAGTTCTTCTTTTCCATCTATGCCTTCTTTTGCATCTACGTTGATGATATTTATTATATCGCCTATTAAACACATTCCTATGAGCTTGGTTTGATTTCTCCACCCTTTAACCCATATGTTTCCACTATCATCTTCTATTAGCATACTTGCCATCTCTATTATTTCGCCTATTTTTGTACGTATAGTATTTATATCTGATATTTTTAGTACTATTGCCTCTACACAATATTCTTTTCCTGATTTTATATTTGCAATCTTAGTACGTGATTCAATAATATGATCAGGTATTAATTTAATAGAAGAATTTTTATCTATTGTTATTGTATTTCCATATATTCTAGACGGCCAAAATTCTACCACGTCATTTATTTTATAATCTATGACAGTATTATTATCGTTATTCATTATTTTAAAAATATTTTTCTCTTGGTTTACTCCTAATGCTATAGGACTATCAAAACCATTTTTTATAATATCAAGTATTTTTAACGTTATTGGTTTAGGTTGTTCCATATCATCTACTTCAATTAATGTATATTCATTGCCATGAATTTCCATATTCCCATATCTGCTATTTTTTGTTTTAACTCCAATCAATCGAGTTTTGGTACCTATAGGGATATTTTTAGGAAGATCAGAATCGTCTTTTCCCCATAAAATTACTTTAACGATCTTTCCGTTATTGCCTTTCATGGATAATTTAAGTGCCTTGGATTGTTGGCCTTTTGAATTCGTAAACTTGATTAATTGTATGGTATCACTTATAGATCCAGTCACTACTAAATTCTTTTTTACATAATTAATATCGCTAACATCTGTAGCTATGGAATCAATAGTTGGTATTCTACTTATATCTGGAATTGAAGTCACTTCTGCATTTTGACCTATATTTACTACTGGCTCTCCATTTATATCTGACCTTATGTATGCTTTGATTATTTTAATAGAGTCTCCAGGCTTTAAATTTTTAATTTCTTTCAAATTTGATTTATCATTCCAAAGTTTAACAGACGTAGTAGTATATTCATCATATATTGTAATTGTTCTTAGAAGTAGCTGTTCTCCATCTTTACGTGAAAACCGTTTTATTGGTGACATATTCATAACTTTAGCTTCCAATGTCACTTCTCGAGCTCCTATATACAATTCTTTTAAATTCATCTCAATCTTGAATGGCTCTGATAATTTTATACCTAAATCTGCAGCTATTAGAAAAAGTGCTCCCTGATCTGTAAGATATCCGGCGCCAACAATTTTTTTTTTCTCTTCTATCATTTTGTATATGTCGTGTTGAAGCTCTGGTCTTTGAACTAATAATTTACTTAATAATTCGTCGAATTCTGACAATTAAATTACTATTATAGAATTGTATTAATAAAAATTTCATAATGTTGATAATTAATCAATGAATATAATCAAAATCATACACAACTTTTTACAATAATTTGATTATATTACAATAATATCTAATAAACTGATATTAATTTATAGTTACTTTCTAACATATATTCATAAACATTAATTGTTTCAGTTAATTTGTTTTAAGACTAGAGTTATATTTTTTATATATCGAAGAATTTATCTACTTTGATAATTATTTTTTATAAATGCAAAGACGTTTATCTGTTACTTTCTCTAACGATTTAATCTGATATATAAAGTTTAATTATGTTTATCATGCGTGTTTATTTAAACGAATAATAAACCTCAATAACTTTTAAAGTAATACCCAATTAAGATTATCTTATTCTGTTTATTTTATTGTTGTTGGAGATTGTGATGTCAATATCACAAATTGCTACATAGGTAATTCCTGTAACGTTATAATAATTAGCCCGGCCCAGATTCGAACTGGGGTCTAAGGCTCCAAAGGCCCTTATGCTTGACCTCTACACTCGGCATCTTGATTCTACCGGGCTGCCGGACGTATATTAGATTAATAATACCTATTAATGATATTTTCTATTTTGACTACAAAGCAATTAATTTTAGTAAATATCTATATATGATAATATTAATTTCAATAAGTTTTTCTTTGGTCTGTGTAATAATTTTATTTATGGAACCTACCGTAGTTATTTATGGAGTTACTACGGAAGGTTATTCTCTAGCTTGTATGATGTCTATCAAAGGTGCTAATGTCTATGTAGTAGATGAATCTGCATCATTAGCAATAAATCTAAAACCAGAAATAGCTAAAACATATAACACAATATCTTCTCTAAGAGAAGATGAACCGCTACTTTCAATGACTCCTATTGATGTAGCTATTTCTAATTCTACTTATGTGTTTTTTGCACCTACTATTAGAAAATCTGGCCCAGACGCAAAAAACGAGATACGTACTAAATTTAAAGACGCTATGGCATCAGTAGTCAAAAATAGTTCCATAATTTGTTGTCTGCCTACTGGTTTTGGTGACAATGATGAAAATATATCTATATTGGAACATGTTACTGGATTTGAAATAGGCACTTCACTTTCCTATTTTTATTATCCGTTAAGTAATATCCATACACCTAAATTTATAGGCTCATTTAATAATAAAAATGATCAAACACTCGCGTATCTTTTGAATGTTGATCGCAAAAATTTTGTGAGCATACAATCTGCAGAGCAATCTCATGCAATATATATAATGTCTAAATTTTCAAAACTGTGTGGTATATTAGAAATATGTAAGCTAATAAAAGATGACAAATCGAAAACAGATTTATCATATCTAGAATATAACGACATTTATCTAGATGATATGATGTATGAATTATACGATCTACAATCATTGAAATCCACATTCGATAATATGCCAGTTTTTATGTATTTAATAAATGGCTGCATGAAAAGTATAGCCAATTACATCAAAAGGCTAATAGACAGAGTCAAATTAGTACTTAAAAAAAATGATCTTAAATCAAGTAGAACTAAAATCATACTATTGTGGCATTTGGATGGAACAGAAATGAGAGGAGATAAGCTTGAGATATTAAATGATGTAATTTCTAGATTGCGAGATTATGTGGTTGATGTAGAATTTTACACAAAACAAAACGCTGATCTAGATCATAATGATAAAACTGTAATAGTGATATCTTGTTCAAAACATGATTATGATAATGCAGCTAAAAAAAAAGACAGTAGTATAATCATCATAAAAGCAAATCCATTATTTGAAATTTTACGATAAAAATAAAATATGTAAACTATATATAAATAATAATTTGCAACCAAATGATACTATAGACACAAAAGATGATACTATAGACACAAAAGATGATACTATAGACTACACTTCTGAAATATCTATGTTACATAAACAATTAAATGATGAAAAAAAACATAAATTGATTATAGAAGAAAAATTAAAAAGATTAATGGCAGATTTTAATAGTCTAGAAAGGCAGATCAAATTAAACGCAAACCGTGACGTGGCACTACAAATAGACAAGTTTATGATCGACTTTCTTCAAATTTATGATGATCTTATACTTGCAAAAAACGTATTACATGACGAACATGTTAATATAGGGGGACTGAATTCAATAATAAAAAATATCAATTCCCTATTATCCAAATATGAAATTAAAACAATAAATGCATTGGGAGAGATCTTCGATCCGCATTCGCATGAAGCTATAAAAGTTATTGAAGATGATGCACTTGACGAAAATACCATAGTGAAAGAAATTAGGAAAGGATATATTTCTCATAATAGAGTAATAAAACCAAGTATAGTGATAATATCAAAAAAATCAGAGTGTGAATGAAATGGCTAAAATAATTGGAATTGATTTAGGAACAAGTAATTCAGCAGCTGCGGTAATGATGGGAGGCAAACCTGTATTGATACCTGCTGCTGAAGGAACATCAATAGGTGGAAAAGCATTTCCATCTTATGTAGCTTTTAGCAAAGATGGCGAACTGCTTGTAGGTGAACCTGCAAGGCGGCAAGCTATAACAAATCCTGATAAGACAATAATAGCTGCTAAAAGAAAAATGGGTACTGATCACGTATTCACAATTAATAACAAACAATACAAACCTCAACAAATATCTGCATTTATTTTACAAAAAATAAAAAAAGACGCTGAAGCATTTGTAGGAGAAAAAATAGAAAAAGCTGTAATAACAGTACCTGCTTATTTTGATGATAATCAAAGACAAGCCACTAAAGACGCAGGTACGATTGCTGGTATCGATGTAGTGAGAATAATAAACGAACCTACAGCAGCTTCATTAGCGTTTGGATTAGATAAAACTAAGAACGATATGAAGATTCTTGTATTTGATTTTGGAGGCGGAACTCTAGACGTCACAATTATGGAAATGGGGAGTGGTGTTTTTGAAGTTATGAGTACGTCTGGAGATACAAACTTAGGAGGTACTGACATGGATAAAGTCATAATAGATCATATTATTAACGATTTTAGAAAAACCACAGGGATAGATCTATCTAAAGATAATACTGCTATGACTAGAATACGTGAAGCTGCTGAAAAAGCAAAAATAGAGCTTTCTACTGTACTTGAAACAGACATAAATTTACCATTTATATCCTATGATCATTCTACAGGACCACAAAATCTAGAACTCAAACTTACTAGAGCCAAACTTGATGAGTTGATTACCAATATTGTTGAAAAATGTAGACAATCTATAGACAAAGCATTAACTGACGCCAAAATTTCAAAATCTGATATTAATAAAATAGTTCTAATTGGAGGACCAACACGAATTCCTCTAGTCAGAAAATTTGTGGGTGATGTTATAGGCAAATCTCCAGAAAGTGGAGTTGATCCTATGGAAGCTGTTGCATTGGGAGCTGCAATACAAGCTGGAATTATAGCTGGTGATGTGTCTAGTGATATAGTTCTACTAGATGTAACTCCTTTGACATTAGGTATAGAAACACTTGGAGGTGTTAGAGAACCTTTGATCGATCGTAATACTACTATACCCACATCTAAAAATAAAGTATTTACTACTGCTGCAGATAATCAAACTGCCGTTACAATACATATAGTACAAGGCGAACGACCAATGTCAGCCGATAATGTTTCACTCGGAAGTTTTAATTTAACTAATATACCACCAGCTCCAAGAGGCATTCCACAAATAGAAGTTAAATTTGATATTGATGCTAACGGAATTTTAAATGTAACAGCTAAAGATCTTGGCACAAAAAAAGAAGCCAAAATAACAATTGAAGCAGCGACTAAATTATCTACTGATGAAATAGAAAAATTAAAACAAGACGCTGAAAAATTTGCAGAGGCTGACAAAACTAAAAAAGAAATGATTGATATCAAAAATCAAGCTGAAAATTATATATACACGACAGAGAAATTGATAAATCATGATTTAAAAGACAAAGTAAGTCAAGAACAAGGAATAAAGATTAATGATGCTATAAAAGATCTAAAAGACTCGATTAACAAAGATGATAAAAACACAATCAAAACTAATCTTGATAAATTAACAAACCTTGTAAATGAAGTTACTACTGAATTATACAAAAAAACACAAGCTGCCAATACTCAATCCTCAGGTACTACAGATCAAAACACATCTCAATCCTCAGGTACTACAGATCAAAACACATCTCAATCCTCAGGTACTACAGA
>WTHC01000027.1:40055-48011 GCA_011523285.1 Nitrosopumilaceae archaeon
TCAAAACACTAAAAATAATAGTCAATAAATTAATCATTTATTACATTATATAGAAAATATAGTGATATGAGTTCAAAACGTGACTATTATGAAGTTTTAGGTGTGTCTAAAGATGCATCACAAAACGAAATAAAGTCACAGTATCGTAAATTAGCATTAAAATTCCATCCGGACAGAAATAAATCTAGTGATGCTGTAGAACATTTTAAAGAAATTTCAGAAGCTTATGCAATTCTATCAGATAAAGAAAAACGCACTGTTTATGATAAATATGGGCATGCTGGAGTTGATGGTAAATATAATACTGAAGATATCTTTAAAGGATCTGGAGGTAATTTTGATGATATACTGAATGATTTATTCGGCAAATCTGGAAGAGGTGGTTTTGAATCTATCTTTGAAAATATGCGTGGAGGATTTAGTTTTGACAAACAGAGAGGAAGTGATCTATTTTATGAAACTTCAATAACATTAGAGGATGTATTATATGGCAAACAAATGGAAATATCATTACACAAAAACATAATGTGTGATGTATGTAATGGTTCTGGTTGTTATCAAGGAACATCTAAAATAACATGTTCTATATGTAATGGTAACGGCCAAGTGCGAAAAACTCGTAATATGGGGTTTTCTACGTTTGTAACAGTAGAGCCATGTAGATCTTGTAAAGGCCAGGGACGTATCATTGATAAACCATGTAAAAATTGCAAGGGGAATGGCACCAAAAAAGGAACCAAAAAATTAAATTTTAAGATACCTCCAGGAATAGACAACGGTGATTATACTATACCTGAAGAAGGTGAAATCATTCCAGAAGGTGTAAACGGAGATTTAATTGTACGGATTAATATCAAACCTCACTCATATTTTAAACGAGACGGTCCAGATATCTTCTATGATAAAAAAATCAATATGTTTGATGCAGCATTAGGAGACAAAACAACAGTACCTACATTACATGGCGAAGAAAAAATTCAAATCGAACAAGGCAGTCAACCAAACACTATAATTAAACTAAAAAATAAAGGATTACCAAAAAATTCTTACAGTTACGGAGATCAATATGTTAGATTGGTGATAGACATTCCTAAAAAAATTACAGGTTCTCAAAAAGAAATAATTAGAAATCTTAAAGACGAAATATACAAAAAATGAAGATGAGATATCGTTAATACGCATTTATTTGTAATTATCTAAATCATAATGCGGAAATAACCAAGTGGTCAAAGGTGTAAGGTTCAGATCCTTATCTCTTAGGAGTCCGTGGGTTCAAATCCCACTTTCCGCATTTTTATTGAATAAAAAGTTTAAACAATAGTTATCTAAATTCTAAATATGGATACAGTGACAAAAGTTAGTGGCCGAGGCACATCTAGTAGAAATGTCAAAAGTGGAAAATCTACATGGGCTGGAGAACAATATAAAGAATATCAACAGAAACGTAAAGAAATAGCTAACGATGCTTATGTTACAGTAGGACGTGGAACTAAAAATATTAAACTAGGCAATATCACAAATAGCAAATCTACATCTACAAAAGGACGTTATGTTTCTGTAGGAAGAGGAACTGGAAGACGTAAGCTTAATTAATTATTTTTGTAATATCATTAAAATTTTTTTTTGTAATAAAGAATTAATTTTTTTGCCGTCCACTTTACCACGAAATTCTTTCATTGCCATGCCCATCAATTTATTTATTGATCTATTTTTATCTTCATAGATGATGTTTTTATTATCTATGATTAATTTATCTAATATGACATTAATTTGTTTTTCATCTATTTTTGATACATTGTGAATATATTCATAAACGGTTTTTAATTTTTGTGACATTAAATCCCTGAAAATAATTTCTATAGACTCATTTGTAATTTTATCTTCAGACAATAGGTTAAACGTATTAACAATTTCATTACTGTTCAAATTGGTTACATCTAGCCCTTCTCTTTGTAATTTTGTTATAGTGGAGCATAGTGACGAAGCAACAAATTTTGGAGAAAGTTTTTTGTTACCACACAAATTTTCAAATAATTCAAAATATTCTGAATCAAATATCTGTTCAGCTAATTGTAAATTCAGATTATATTTTGTCGTAATAGATTTGATAGTATCTTCCCATAAGCCTGATTTATTATGTTCTGCGTTTTCTATTTCTTTTTTAGATATTATTATAGGTGGTAAATCTGTTTCTGGATACATTCTATCTGCTCCTGATTTAGGTCTCATGAATAACGTAGTTCCATCTTTTGTGGCAATTCTAGTTTCAGCAGGAATCTTTTCTTTGAATTCGTTTATTCTTTTAATTAAATATTTTATTGCAATGTTTATGCTTGTTTTATTCCCACTAATGATTATAAATCCATCATCGCGATCTATTTTTAATATTCTTCTAATTTGAATATTCTTATCATTTGTTTTATTATGGACTGATTCTTCAGAATGACAAATCCAATTTATGCCAAAGAATCTTATGATCTGAATTAATTCCTGATATAATCGCATATTTGCGTCATGTTCACAACCTAAGAATTTTTCGAATTTGTTTAGTTTTATCAGTTTTATAGCGTCTTCTTTTTTGGTTTTTTCGATGTTTATGATCCTTTCTTTTGTTACATCATAAATGTCATTATCTGATATCTCATATGCGTCTTTAGATTCAAAGATCTTGATAATATTTAATAAAGCAACCTGTCTTTTTACTTCATAATTTATTGCTTTTTCTAATTGATCTAAATTTTGTATACCTTTTATTTCTACTATATTTCCACCTTTTATTGAAACATTTACATCTTGTCTAATTGTGCCAAGACCTCTTTTTACTTTTTTTGTTGCACGTAACATCATACCAATATCAAAAGAAATCTTTTTAATTTCAGCTGGACTTGCATGTATGGGAGCTAAAGCTATTTCTATAAGAGGCACTCCCAAACGATCTAAACTATATTCTTTAATTTTTGCTTTGTCTTTTATAAGTCTAGCAGAATCTTCTTCTAAACAAATTGTTTGAATTTTAATATCTTGATTATTAATTTTGATGTTGCCTCCAGAAGATATTAGTAGCGTTCTTTGAAATCCACTAGTATTTGATCCATCTATTACAGTCTTTCTCATCACATACGTTTCATTAAAAATATTAGAATTCAAATTAGCTGCAATGATAAGTGCTATGTGTCTTGCATTTGAATTCAAATCATGTGGCGGCTCTTCATCTTCCTCTACTAAACAACTATTTCGTGTAACTAAATATGATATTGTTTTAGATTTATTACTTTCAAATAAAGAAGATGGATCATATTGGCCTAATTCACCTTTAGAAACACGTAATTTACGTAAAATTTTTTTATAAACATTATCATCATCACAATTAACGCAATTGCAAAATAATTTTTGGGAAGTTAATAACTGTTGATGCACTTCAATGCCAACTAATAATCCTATTTTTTGCCAGTCCATCTTTATTTAAATTCAAATGCAACATTTTTTGACATAATTTTTTTCATCTCGAGAACATTGTTGGAATTTCCTAATGCCCACATAGCTTTCACAACTGCTGTTTCTGGGATCATATTAAGTGGAGTTACTCCCAATTTGGTTAATTTTCTTCCACTTTCATAAACATTCATTTGTATAATTCCATTAATGCACTGTGTAGTCATCCCAACAAAAATATCGTTTTCAATAGCTTTTTTGATACTTTCATATAATGTATTTCCAACATGACCTAAACCAGTACCCTCCAAAATTATTGCGCGATAATTATGATCTATGATATATTCAAGCAATTTAGAATCATATCCAGGATAATATTTTATTAGAGATACACGTGTATCCAAATCTATCTTACCGCCATAAAATTTCTGATTAAAAACTTTGTTTGTATTTTGTGTGATATGCCCATCTTCATTATGTATTAAAAATGCAGGCTTGCCTCCAACAGTTTGAAATGCACCACGTTTACTACTATGATTTTTTCGTACTCGTGTACCAATATGACATGCGGCTATACTATCATTTTCATCTTCATGCATTACAACAAAAACTCCTTGAGATTTATATCCTATCACAAATCTTATTGCTGAAATCAAATTTATCGCTGCATCTGATGATGGTCTATCTAAAGATCTCTGTGATCCAACTAGTACTATTGGTATAGGAAATCCAGATAAAGCAAAAGATAGATATGCTGATGTGTAATGCATAGTGTCTGTACCATGTGAAATTATGATTCCTACATATTGACTTTTTTTATATGAGATTATCTTTTTTGCTATTTTCTTCCAATGTGACGGTATAATATTTTCTGATGATTCTAGAAAAATACCTGTTGTATCAATATTGGCAAACTTAGAAATCTCAGGAATTAATTTTTGAATTTCATTACCATCAAACGTTGGTGATACTGCTCCTGTAACATAGTCCAAGCTACTTGCAATAGTTCCACCTGTAGATAAAAGCAAAACCTTTGGTAATGTTGTTGACTTTGCATTATATGTTTGATGAACAACATTGCTTTTAGTTTGCTTACTCATTTTAGTTATATTATTCACTGATTTAATTGGTATTCCTACATTGTACCCGTTCTGTAGTTTAATTATTATGTTATCGTGATTTGTATATTGATATCTTGGCATTAGTGTGCCAATGTAATTGTCAGTATCGCATTCTATCTTGATTAAATCGCCTATCTTGTACTTAGATCTTTTTCTGACATTATAATTAACTTCATATTTGTTGGGCTGCATTTTGTGTTTGGATTTTTACTGTTTATCTATAATAAGACGCAACTACTTTTTGTCCGATCTTCAAATCTTTTTGTTCTCTTACTTTCTTTGCTGCTTCTTCAAAATGTTTCATGGTAACTTTAGCATCTGACGCACTCTTTTCTATCTCTTTAACAGCAGGATGGTTATCTAAATATTCATGAATTACTAACGATACAGCTGTATTTGCTATGGCTGCAACATCTGCACCGCTCATCCCGTCAGTAATTTCCGCAATTTTATCTAGATCTACATGATCTGGATTATTAGGATCTAGTACTATTGGTATGGATTTTATATTAATATCCAAAATACTTCTACGACTTTCTTTGTCTGGAATTGGAATTTGTATTATTTTGTCAAATCTTCCTGGTCTTAATAACGCTGGGTCTATCATATCTGCTCTATTAGTAGCTGCCAATACAACAACACCACGTAAATTCTCCATTCCGTCTAACTCTGTTAATAACTGACTTACAACTCTTTCTGCTACTGCGGTTTCTCCCCCAGCGCCCCTAATAGGAGCAATAGAATCAATTTCATCGAAAAATATCACACATGGAGACGCTTGTCTCGCTCTTCTGAATATTTCACGTATCCCCCTTTCAGATTCTCCTACCCATTTTGATAATAATTCTGGGCCTCGTACAGATACAAAATTAGCTTCACTTTGTGTTGCAACTGCTTTTGCAAGTAGAGTCTTGCCAGTACCACTATGGCCATGTAATAATATCCCTCTTGGCATTTTATGTCCCAATTTATCATATAGTGCAGGATATTTCATAGGCCATTCTACAGCTTCTTGCAGTTCTCTTTTTACTGCAGTTAACCCGCCTACTTCTTCCCATTTTACATCTGGATTTTCTATGAATACTTCTCTCATTCCTGAAGGTGTCACCTCTACTAGAGCTTTTTGAAAATCTTCTGAATTTACAATAAGCTTATCTAATGTTTCTGGAGGTATTTTTTCATCTTCTAAATTGAGTTCTGGTAATAATCTGCGTAGACACTTCATGGCGCTTTCTTTACATAGGTATTCTAAGTCAGCTCCTACATATCCATGGCTTATTGATGCAACTTTATCTAAATTCACATCGTCTGACAACGGCATATTTCTTGTGTGTATTGCCAAAATGTCTTTTCGGCCTTTTTTATCCGGAACTTTAATTTCTATCTCTCTATCAAACCTTCCTGGTCTCCTCAGAGCTGGATCTATTGCATTTGGTCTATTTGTAGCAGATATTACTATTACTTTACCCCTAGCTTCTAAACCATCCATTAACGAAAGCATTTGTGACACTACTCTACGTTCTACTTCACCTGTAACTTCTTCTCTTTTTGGAGCAATAGAATCAATCTCATCCACGAAAATTATAGACGGAGCTTTTTCTCTAGCTTCTTTGAAAATTTCTCTTAATCTAGCCTCGCTTTCTCCATAAAATTTGCTCATTATTTCTGGACCTGATATGCTTATAAAATGCGCATTGCTTTCGTTTGCAACTGCTTTGGCAAGTAATGTTTTACCAGTCCCAGGAGGTCCATATAACAAGACACCTTTTGGAGCTTCTATCCCTAATTTCTCAAATATTTCTGGATGTCGTAATGGTAATTCAATCATTTCTCTGACTTTTTTAATTTCGTCAGTTAATCCACCTATATCTTCATAAGTGACTTGCGGAACTCCTCTTAAAGTTTCCCCTTTTTCTGCAATATGAAATACAGTTTTCTGAGTTATTAGAACAGCATCTGCTAAAGGCGATACGCTAATAACTTGAAAAGTGAGTCTGCCTCCAAAGTACGGTACCATTACATTGTCACCTTTGATTAAAGGTACACTTTCTAACGCATCTGCTAAGTAACGCTCATCTATGGGCGGAATTGCTTCTAATGGTGCCACTACTACTTTTTCAGCAGCTAAAGCTTTTATTTTTCTCACAGAAATTGTGTCTCCTATGGCAATTCCAGAATTGTTACGGCCTAATCCATCTATTCTTATTATTCTTTTACCTTCATCAGAAGGATATAAAGGCAAACATTTCGCGACAGTCCTTCTTTTTCCTTTAATCTCAATTACGTCTCCAGTTGAAGCATTCAGTGTATCCATAGAGTCATAATCAATTCTAGCTACACCTCTGCCTACATCTCTAGTATATGCTTCTAACACTTTCAGTGATAGCGCATTTTGATTCATAGCCAAATTCTCTCTGTATATTTGTATATCTTTTTACGTTTAAATTTTCTTCTATTTTGATCATAACCTTAAAATTGTTAGTAACAAACTTCGTTTTGTGGGAAAAAGACCATTAGTGCGTAGGAGAGGACGTGGAGGAATGCAGTTTAGAGCTAGTGATAGAAAGATCTCGAAAACTAATTATCCATTTTATCCATTATCTGTTCAACACGAAGGTAAAATCATAGATTTATTACATGAACGTGGAAGAGATGCGCCACTAGCAAAGATCCAATTTCAAAATAATACAATATCATATATTCCTGCAGTTGTAGGGAGCAAAATTAACTCCAAAATACAATTTGGACTCAGTTCAGACATTATCTCCAGTAACATTACCAGTATTCAAAATATACCTGATGGTACAAATGTATGTAATATTGAAAAACATTTTGGAGATGGAGGAACTATAGTAAAATCAGCTGGAACCACAGCGACAATATTTTCACATAGTGTTAGTGGAGTTACTATCAAACTTCCTTCAGGTAAATTTATCACTCTTAATCAAAAAAATAGAGCTATGATAGGAACAATTGCTGGTGGGGGCGCTGCGGAAAAACCATTTATGTCTGCAGGTATGAAATGGAGACGATTTAGATCTAAAGGTAGAAAATATCCAATTGTTCGTGGTGTCGCACAAGCTGCGTATGTTCATCCTCATGGTGGTGGAAGACATCAACATGTTGGTCAAAGTTCTACTGTTTCCAGAAATGCTCCTCCTGGTGCCAAAGTAGGGAGTATAGCTGCACAAAAAACAGGACGTGCAAGACTTAAGAAGCGAAAGTAGTAACCACAACATAATCATAGAATTTTATTTGAATTTCATCATGTATAGAAATAATCACATTAGACATCCTATTGAATTATATTACTTTACACAAATGGATTCTTACTGTAAAAAACATAAATTATATTATACTAATAGCAATTAATGAGTTATGCGTAGCTAACATATAAAATAAC
>WTHC01000047.1 GCA_011523285.1 Nitrosopumilaceae archaeon
ATACTCTGAAATTATTTCAAATTGAGTTTTTCGAATATTATATTTTTTTAAAGTAGAATTAACAGATTTTTTACAAATTAAATCATAAAAAATATAATGATAAAATAAATATCCAGACAAACCCATAATTGTAACTATTACAATAGTGATAATGATTGTTACTGCCATTTTAATAATATAACATATTAGGAAATATATTAAAATTACATTTTCACATAACAATAACTCATAATATAATTTACTAAAAAATAACAATAAAATATATAAAAAATTTTTGTTCATCGCATATAGTTTCTATGTATAGTGATCAACTGATGTTTTGGTATATTAGTAAAAGCAGGCTACACTACTCGTAAAAACTTGTAGTTTACACCTCTTTTCTATCAACGCAGTCTTCTACTGCATACCTTCATCTTACGATAGATTGTCTCGTTTCAGGATGGAATTCGTGCTTAGATGCTTTCAGCACTTAGTCCAAATGGCTTAGCTGCCCGGCCTGCCCTATCGGACAACCGGTAGACCAGCGGCCACGTTGCTCTGTTCCTCTCGTACTAGGAGCAACTTCCCCTCAAACAATCACACTTCCATCAGGCAGAGACCGACCTGTCTCACGACGGTCTAAACCCAGCTCATGTTCCCTTTTAATAGGCGAGCAGCCTCACCCTTGGCCCCTGCTGCAGGACCAGGATAGGAAAAGCCGACATCGAGGTACCAAACCGCGGGGTCGATAGGAACTCTCGCCCGCGACAAGCCTGTTATCCCTGGGGTAATTTTTCTGTCACCTCCGGGCCCCAATAGTGGGCACACGAAGGATCGCTAAGCCAGACTTTCGTCCCTGAATTCCGTGCGTTTGGAAATCCAGTCAGTCCAGTTTATGGCTTTGCCCTCTTCAACGGATTTCTGTCCCGTTTGAACTGAACTTTGGGCCCCTTTGATATCTTTTCAAAGGGGTGCCGCCCCAGCCGAACTGCCCACCTGCACATGTCTCTAATTAAAATTAGATAAGTAATACTGTAAACAAAGTCTGGTGTTACATCGGCGCTTCTTGACATCCCAGAGAACATCAAGCATGGCTCCCAGATACTCTATGCAATGTTTACTATATTACAAGTACAAGCTGCAGTAAAACTCCACGGGGTCTTCTCTCCCCGATGGAAGATGATGGACTGTTCGTCCACCTTATGTAGCTTCACCGGGTTGTAGGCGGGGACAGTGGGGCTCTCGTTGTTCCATTCATGCGCGTCGGAACTTACCCGACAAGGCATTTGGCTACCTTAAGAGAGTCAGAGTTACTCCCGGCGTTAACGGGCCCTTAGCTCGGTTGAACCCAAGTTTTAGGTACCCGCACCGGCCAGGATTCAGCGACTATACAAATCCTTTCGGACTAGCAGTCGCCTGTGTTTTTATTAAACAGTCGGAACCCCCTTGTCATTGCAACCTGCTATTCCAATTCTTCATTAAAACAGCAGGCATCTCTTATACCTAAGCTACAAGACTAATTTGCCGAATTCCCTCGCCTACGGTATACCCGTAGCACCTTAGATTACTAATCTAGCGCACCTGTGTCGGATCTCGGTACGATTATACAATCAACTAACCATACAATTTTTCATTGTCTCTTGGAATCAAGAAAACTCTGCTAACGCAAAGCCACTCCTACATAAAATTAGTTCTCGTCATTACGACACTCCCCAATTTTATAATAGTTGGATATAACGATAATTATACAATCCTTATCCAAAAGCATAAAGTATAGATCAAACATCAATTATATAGTACTAGAATATTAACTAGTTTCCCATTCGAATAAGTCAGTTAAGATTATTCTTAGGATCGACTAACTCCAGGCTGATAACGCATTGCCTGGAAACCCTTACGCTTGCGGTGGTATGGATTCTCACCATACTAGGCTGTTACTACTACCAGGATCTGCAATAGAAATCGGTCCACAGGATATCACTACCCTGCTTCTACCCAATCACTACGCCAACCTACCATAAATTATTAATTATAATAATTATCTAAAGTATCGGTATTTTACTTTAGCCCCGTCCATTTTCGGGGCATCTACGCTTGGCAGGTAAGTTGTTACACACTTTTTAAAGGATGGCTACTTCTGAGCTTACCTTCCTGCTGTCTTGGCATAAATACACCCTTTTGCTTGACACTTAGTAAAAATTCCGGGACCTTAACTTTAGTCTGGGTTAATCCCCTCTCGGTCATGAACCTTACGTCACATGAACCCGTATCCCTGCGTCTACGATGCATATCCATTCGGAGTTTGAATATGGAGTGAGAAATTTCTTTCCCATACTACATTATCAGTGCTCTACAGAATACGCCATCTTAACAGAGTACGCCCTACGAGACGCTTCGGTTGGAACTAGCAATCGCCAGTCTAGATTGGTTTTTGACCCCTATTCCCAAGTCACACAAACGATTTGCACGTCAGAACTGCTGCAGACCTCCAATGAGCTTTCGCTCATCTTCATCTTGCTCAGGAATAGATCGACTGGCTTCTAGTCTTACTCCCATGACTTAACGCACTTTCATACGCTTTTCCTCACATTACTGTTGCGAAAATTTGGTTTCCCTTTGCCTACGCTTTATTAGAGCTTAAGCTTGCCATGATAGTAAACTCCCTGGCCCGTGTTTCTAGACGGAATACATAACACCGATGATTCGGCTTTTAAATTATCAATTTTATTACTAAAATATCAAATTTAAAAAATCATCTTCCATGCTCTGTACTTATGTAACCAATAGGTTTCATACACTTTTCAATCCCCTTCCGGGGTACTTTTCAGTTTTCCCTCACGGTACTATTACACTATCGGTCTTGAGAAATATTTAGCCTTAGATGCTATTTTCACCTATATTCATTGCCCACTGCCAAGGACAACTACTCTGGTAATGATAAAAATCCAATTACATTTCATCTACGGGGGTATCACCCTCTACACCGTTACTTTCCAGAATACTTCGATTATGCTTTTGGACTATAATAATCATACCAAAACCCCACATTTCTATTATGTTACCATAATAAATTCGGTTTGGGCTGTTTCCATTTCGCTCGCCGCTACTAAGGAAATCTCATTGATTTCTTTTCCACGTGGTACTAAGATGCTTCAATTCCCACGGTTCGATCGCCACTATCATTACAATAATGGCGTATACATTGTATAAGATACTAATTCGGACATCTCGGAATCAACAGTCGCATGCACTTACTCCGAGCTTATCGCAGCTTGCCACGTCCTTCATCTCTTCTCAAGCCTAACAATCCACCTATTGGTGTCTGTACATCATAAATTTGATCACATATTACACAACTATACACGATGATCATAATAAATTCATGGTCATGAATCTACTACATCCTTCATTCATTATTTTCATAATGAATTGCATTTAATATTGTAAAGAATAATGTAATTGTAATTTCGTATTTTAAGGAGGTGATCCGACCGCAGGTTCCCCTACGGTCACCTTGTTACGACTTTTCCCTTGTTGCTTACCTCAAGTTCGATAACGCCAATTAAACGCTACCTCGCTAAAAGCAAACTTCAATGAAACGACGGGCGGTGTGTGCAAGGAGCAGGGACGTATTCACTGCGCGATAATGACACGCAATTACTAGGGATTCCATATTCGTGAGGGCGAGTTACAGCCCTCAGTCATAACTGTGGTAGCTTTTTAGGGATTGCCTCCACTTTTCAGTTTTGGAACCTATTGTAACTACCATTGCAGCCCGCGTGTGGCCCCAGAGTTTCGGGGCATACTGACCTGCCGTGGCCCCTTCCTTCCTCCACATTAACTGTGGCGGTCCCACTAATTCGCCCTACTATTCATAGAATAATAGTAGCAACTAGCAGTAGGGATCTCGCTCGTTACCTGACTTAACAGGACATCTCACGGCACGAGCTGACGACGGCCATGCACCACCTCTCAGCTTGTCTGGTAAAGTCTTCAGCTTGACCTTCATTCTGCTGTCTCTCCGGGTAAGATTTCTGGCGTTGACTCCAATTGAACCGCAGGCTTCACCCCTTGTGGTGCTCCCCCGCCAATTCCTTTAAGTTTCATACTTGCGTACGTACTTCCCAGGCGGCAAACTTAACGGCTTCCCTGCAGCACTGCGTTAGCTATAAGCCAACGCATCACTGAGTTTGCATTGTTTACAGCTGGGACTACCCGGGTATCTAATCCGGTTTGCTCCCCCAGCTTTCATCCCTCACCGTCGAACGTGTTCTAGTAGACCGCCTTCGCCACTGGTGGTCATCAATAGATCAAAGGATTTTACCCCTTCCTATCTAGTACCGTCTACCTCTCCCACTCCCTAGTCATATAGTATTTCCAGCTGCCCATATGTTAAGCACATGGATTTAACCGAAAACTTACACAACCGGCTACGGATGCTTTAGGCCCAATAATCATCCTGACCACTTGAGGTGCTGGTTTTACCGCGGCGGCTGACACCAGAACTTGCCCACCCCTTATTCATCAGTACTTTTAAAACTAACAAAAGATTTCTTTAGCAGAAATCACTTGGATTAACCTTGTCGTGCTTTCGCACATTGCAAAGTTTTCTCGCCTGCTGCGCCCCATAGGGCCTGGGTCAGTGTCTCAGTACCCATCTCCGGGCTTCTCCTCTCAGAGCCCGTACCTGTTATAGCCTTGGTGAGCCATTACCACACCAACAAGCTGATAGGCCGCAGTCTCATCCTATGGCGAAATCATTTAAATCATAAACTATTCCAAGTATAATGATCTATCGAGTATTATTCTCAGTTTCCCGAGGTTATTCTCGTCCATAGGGTAGATTAACTACGTGTTACTGAGCAGTATGCCTTGTATTGCTACAATGACTCGCATGGCTTAATATCAATCCAATAGCAGTCAGGTCCGGCAGGATCAACCGGATTCAATTATTTTATTATGATTATCGAAATTGTACAAATACATTATTCTTCACATCTCAGATTTAATCATAGATTAAACCCTCATATTGTATGCGCAACTGGAGGCCCATAAATCATGTATTGGTATAATACCATAAATCATTACAAGCGCCGCTGAGTTACGTATAATTTTAATCGTTATTATCTATTTATAAATATACTTGTTTTAGTTTTATATAATATATTATAATGTAATTCAATATATGTATGATGATGATGTTGATCTGTATAAAAAACATACACAAAATTCACATAATTTATTTAACAAATCTTTGAAACAACACGTAAATGGAGTTAGTCATAATATAAGATACTTTAAACCATATCCTTTTGTTACAAAATATTCGACTGGAAAATATATTATCGATGTTGATAAAAATAAATATATTGATTTTTGGATGGGTCATTGGAGTCTAATTTTAGGACACACTAACAAAACCGTAACCAAAAATATAACTAAACAAGTTTCCCAAGGTTGGATGTATGGAACAGTAAATGAACAAACAATCAAACTTTCAGAAATAATTACCAATACAGTTCCAATAGCAGAAAAGATCAGATATGTAACTACAGGTACCGAAGCTGCTATGTACGCAGTAAGATTAGCTAGAACAATTACTGGTAAAAAAATTATCGCGAAAATAGACGGCGGCTGGCATGGATATACAACAGATTTGTTAAAGGCAATAAATTGGCCTTTTTCAGAATCAGAAAGCAATGGATTGATTAATGAAAAATATATAATATCACTGCCACTAAATAATTTAGAGGCATCTTTAGATATTTTAAAAACGGTGAAAAATAATCTTGCTTGTATTATAATAGAACCTGTTTTAGGTGGAGGTGGTTGTATACCTGCAACAAAAGAATATTTAAAAGGATTACAAGAATTTAGCTCTCGTAATGATTCTCTCTTTATCTTGGATGAAATAGTTACTGGGTTTAGGTTTAGGTTTGGATGTATATATACAGAATTAGATCTAAAACCAGATATTGTATTATTAGGTAAAATTGTAGGTGGCGGCTTACCGATCGGAATAATATGCGGTAAAAAAGAAGTAATGAATAGATCAAACACAATATCTAATGAAAAATCAAAACGAGCGTACATAGGGGGTGGGACATTTTCAACAAACCCGTTAACTATGGTTTCTGGATATCATACATTAGCTATGTTAAAAAATAAACAGATCATATATGATAAAATCAATAAATTGGGTATGAAAACACGTTATTTATTAAATAAAACATTTGGTAATAGAGCCGCTATAACTGGAAAAGGATCTTTATTCATGGTACATTTCCTACAAAATGATATATCACATATAACAAATGCAGCTGATGCTTCTGGATGCAATAAAAGATTACTCTATAAATATCACTTCAGATTGATTTCGAATAATAAGATATTCTTCCTGCCAGGCAAGCAAGGAGCTTTGTCGTATGCACATTCTAACGAAGATGTAAAACATCTAATTAACGCTACGATAAAATTTATAGAGGTATTTAGATTACAAAGTAAGTAAAATGATAAAACATTTTATTACAATTATAACAATTACATAACTATATAGTAATAGGTGTACGATACATTTACAAATATAATTTGATGTATTAAAACAACATGAATAATATTCAAATAAAAAATGTCACTGTATTAGGATCTGGAATAATGGGTCACGGAATTGCTCAGATCGCATCCATGGCTGGATATAATGTAACTTTACGAGACATTGATCAAAAACTGTTAGACAAAGCTATGAATAATATAAAGTGGAGTCTTGACAAGCTCGTAACAAAAAATAAATTAACACAACAAAAATGTGAAGACATCTATAATAGAATAAAACCAACTATAAATTTAACAGATGCAGTACAAAAATGTGATTTAATAATAGAAGCAGTGCCTGAAATAATGAAATTAAAACAAACAGTATACGCAGAATTAGAAAAAATTGCTGCAGATAATGTAATATTTGCATCCAACACAAGTACTTTACCCATTACAGAAATTTCCAAAATCACTAAACGGCCAGATAAAGTAATCGGAATTCACTTTTTTAACCCACCACAACTTATGAAACTAGTAGAAATAATACCTGGTGAAAAAACTGATCAACATATCACAGAAGCCATAAATAATTTTGTACTTTCATTAAATAAAAATCCCATATTATGTAGAAAAGACGTTCCAGGATTTATAGTTAATAGATTATTTATTCCAATGGTACATGAAGCTTGCCATATTAGGGAGAGACAACACAACAGTTTATTGGAAATTGATTCTGTAGTTAAATTCAAACTTGGCCTCCCAATGGGAATATTCGAATTAGCAGATTTCACTGGATTAGATGTGATACATAAAGCAACAATTGAGATGCAGTCAAGAGATACAAATATAATTAATAAAAATCATATTATAGAAGATCTGTATAAGAACAATAATTTAGGTCGTAAAACTGGGCAAGGATTTTATAAATATGATCACATAGAGTATACAAGAGTAAATATTTCTGAAGACTTGGCAGACAAATGTGATCCAATACAGATCATATCCAATATAATAAATAATGCAGCATGGTTAATATCACATGACGTTAGCGATATTGACGAAATCGAAAAAGCTGTGAAACTAGGACTCGGTATCAAAATACCAATATTTAAAACTGCAAAAAAATATGGTATTCAAAATATAATAAACACTTTAAATGAAATGTATAAAAAATATGGAGATGTGTATAAGCCGGATGAATTATTATATAAATTAATTTAATTATATCATATCAAAATATTTTGGTAAGAACATCATAATATTTTTCAATTATACATAATTCAGTCTTTAAATAAACTATATATAAAAGATTATTAATGAAATTAAATATGTCTAAGTATGAACAAATATAAAATTCCTGTTTGTTGCGAAAAAGAATATTATAAATTAATTGAGGAGATAGGGAAAAAGAATGGCACTACCAATACAAGTCAAGCATTAGAAAAAATTATAAGGTCTACATTAAACAACAAATAATAAAAACATGGATCTATGTTTTTTAAAAAAAAATTAATTTTTTGCGCAATTTGTGATAAACAATTACAACATAAATATAAACCTCTAAAAAATTGGGATGTTAATGGTTATTTATGTAATGATTGTTATTTAAATAAATTAAAAATTCAATACGAGAAAAATAATCTAAGAAATTGCACATGTTGTCAAAAACAACAAATCATATCTGAAATGTGGGAACCAAGATGGGAATGGAATATAGAAGGGCCGTTGTGCGAAAACTGTTTTTCGAAGAAAGAACATGATTTCCAACACCAAAAAAATTTTTGCAGCATATGTGATAACAAACTGGGATTTATCAGATACAATCCAAAAGAAAAATGGAAAATACGTGGGCAATTATGTAAATTATGTTGGAACGAAATAAAGTTAAAAAACGGATAAACATTATATTGCTTTTATAGTTTTGACTATATTGGATCTCATTTTTAAAAATACTCTAAACCCACAAATACATTTGATTTCTGGCAATCTATTTAACTCCGTATTGGTGACTTCAGTACCACATCTCATACAGCTATACATAACATCATATTTAGATTCAATATCACTATCTGCCATAAAAATTCATCGCAGTTATATCATTTATACATATCTATACAATGATTAAAAATATTTATGTTAATGACAATTCAATATAAACATCGTCAGGAATTTTTAATCTCATAAGTTGTCTTATTGCTTTATCATCCGCATTTATGTCTATAACTCTTCTGTGCATTCTCATCTCCCAGCGTTCGTATGTTTCTGTACCACTACCGCAGGGTGATTTTCTAGTAGCTACATGCAGTTTCTTAATTGGTAATGGCGTAGGACCTTTAACTTTAATGTCTGATTTTTTACCAATACCAAGTATTTCAGTACAAACATCAATTAGCTTAGATAAGTTAGTGCTAGTTAATTTAATACGTGCAGATTGTGTCATTGATAATCTCTATCATTTGGTATATTTATTCTATGATTTCTTTAACCACACCTGCGGCTATTGTAGAACCCATATCTCTAAGTGCAAATCTGCCAAGTTCTGGGAATTCTTTAAATGATTCTATTGGGATAGGTCTAACTGGCTTAATTCTAACAATCGCAGAGTCTCCAACTTTAAGGAATTTGGGATTATTTTCTTCTACAGCGCCTGTAGCAGGGTTAATTTTAGCTTCAAATGCAACAAGAGTAGCAGCAACTTGTACTGTATGTGCATGTAATACAGGAGTATATCCAGGAGCCAATGCAGTAGGATGATGAATTACTATGATTTGAGATTTAAATTCTTTAGCTATTTTCGGTGGAGAGTCAGGAGTGCCTATAACATCGCCACGTTTTATATCTTTTTTATCAACACCACGTAAATTAAATCCTATATTATCTCCAGCTTCAGCTGATTCCATTTGAGTATGGTGTGTCTCAATAGATTTAATTTCCCCAGTAGATCCAGAAGGCATTATAATTATTTTATCTCCAGATTTCATTTTCCCCGTTTCTATTCTACCAACAGGGACTGTACCTACTCCAGTTATAGAATAGACATCTTGGACAGGAAGTCTTAATGGTTTACCAATTGGTTTTTCAGGTACTTTAAAATCATCAAATGCTTCAAGTAAGGTTTTTCCATTCCACCATTTCATATTATCTGATTTTTTGACAAGATTATCGCCTTTCCATCCAGACACAGGTATAAAAGGAACGTTATCTATTTTATAACCTACTGATTTTACAAGTTTTTCTCCTTTTTCTTTTGCTGTTTTGAATGCATCTTCAGAATAATTACTATCGTCCATTTTATTGATAGCTACAATAATTTGACTAACGCCTAAAGTTTTTAATAAAAATGCATGTTCTCGTGCCTGACCACCAGGAGCTATTGCGGTATCTGTTTCACTTTCTTTGGCAGATAATACTAACAAAGCACAATCAGCTTCAGAGGCACCTGTAATCATATTTTTGATAAAATCTCTATGTCCAGGAGCATCTATAAGAGTGAAAAATGTTTTTGGTGTTTCAAATTTTTGGAATGCGAGATCGATTGTGATTCCTCTTTCACGTTCGTCTTTTATATTATCCATAACCCATGCATATTTGAAAGTGTCTCCTTTGCCTGTTTCTTCTGATGCTTTTGCATGAGCTGCAATAGTTCGTTCATCAACAATACCAAGGTCCATTAAGAAATGCCCCATAGTGGTTGACTTTCCATTATCTATATGACCAGTTACTATTAGATTCAAGTGAGGTTTATTCGCCATCAGGCAAAAGTTAGAAAAAGGGATTTATTTACCTTTCCGCTTACAAACAATCTCCAGTGTATTATTTTTAATGATTCACATACAACTATAAATAAGTAATATTAAAAATAGGTATGAAAATTACAGTATCTGCAATCAAGGCTGATATTGGAGGGATCGGAGGGCATACAAAGCCTAGCAAAAATTTATTGAAGAATGTTATCAATTTTGTGAATTCGAGCGATTTGTTAATAGATAATTATGTAGGATATTGTGGAGATGACATACACATAATTATGACACATACTCATGGTATTAATAATAAAAATATTCATAAATTAGCATGGAATGCTTTTGAATCTGGTACTAGAGTAGCAAAAGAAGAGGGCCTATATGGAGCGGGCCAAGATTTGTTAAAAGATTCTTTTTCTGGCAATGTAAAAGGCTTAGGACCAGGCGTAGCCGAAATAGAATTTGAAGAAAGAATTAATGAAACATTTACCGTATTCGCTGCAGATAAAACTGAACCAGGCGCATTCAACTATCCTTTTTATAGGTTGTTTATAGAAAGTAGAAGTAACACTGGACTAATAATCAATGAATCCCTATCAGACGGCGTTATAATAAATATTATGGATGTAGAAAAATCCAAAATTGCCGAGCTGGAATTATGGAAAGATAAATCAATAATAGAAGCGGCATTGATGTATCCTAGTAAATATGTAGTATCATCTATTTTTACAAAAAATAATGAGCCCATAGTTGCATCGTCTACAGACAGATTACATAATATAGCTGGAAAATATGTTGGTAAGGATGATCCTATATGTATAATTAGAACACAAAAACAATTTCCAGCTACAGAGGAAACAGGCAGTGTCTTTAATGAATCTCATTATGTAGCAGGCAATACTAGAGGCAGCCACAATTTACCATTAATGCCAGTAAAATTGAATTCGGCGTCTTCAATAAATTTTTGTATTCCAATAGTAGAAGCTTTAGTTTTCAGCATACACAATGGCAATATGGTTGGACCGATAGATGGTTTTGCTACTCCAGATTGGGATTATGTAAGGCATGTAGCTACAAAAAGAGCATTTGAAATGCGAAAACAAGGATTTATTCATCCAGCTACTTTAGTACCATCCGAATTAGAGTACAGCGAAGGCTACAATAAAAAAATGAAATTGCTTCAAGACAAAATGAAAATACTAGAATAATAAGCTACGTGGCACCACACAAATTATACAAAATTAATAAAATAATGAATTATTTTGATTTAGCTGTGGCATTTGAAAGTATGGAAAAAACATCAAGTAGGTTAAAATTAATTACAATACTTGTAGACCTATTTCGAAAATCAAATAATCAGGCAATATCTAAAATAATATATTTATTACAAGGAAAAATAAGCCCAAATTTTACTGGCGTAGAAATTGGAGTTGCTGAGAAATTAGTCATAAAATCAATTTCAAAATCCACTGCAACATCGATTAAAGAGATAGATAAGATGTATAATGAAGTTGGAGATTTAGGAGATGTCGCATATAAAATGTTAACAAAAAAAACCCAGACCACATTTATTAAAGAAGTAGTAACTGTAGAAAGAGTTTTTGAAACATTTTATAAAATATCAAATTTAGTCGGACCAGGATCCCAAAATATGAAAATGAAATATATTGCAAGTTTGTTAAATGATTCAGAGCCATTAGAAGGAAAATTTATTATCAAAATTTTGTTAGGTACACTACGTTTAGGCATCGCAGATAACACAATTATGGATTCTTTATCTTTAGCATATACGAATTCAAAGAAAAATAGGATGTTATTAGAAAATGCATATAATGTATCAAGTGATTTAGGCCTAGTAGCAGAGTGCGTATCTAAAAATGGTTTAAAAGGATTAACAACATTCAGAGTTTCTGTTTTTAAACCAATTAGACCAATGTTAGCAGATCGTATAAAAAATGAAAATGTGTTTGACAAAGCAAAACATATAGGGTTAGAATATAAATTAGATGGAGAAAGAGCTCAGATCCATCTAAATAATAAACAAATCATGATTTTTTCTAGAAGCTTAGAAAATATTACTAAATATTATCCAGACGTTAGTAAACACGTTATAAATAACATAGATGCACACAATGTTATATTAGAAGCGGAAATAGTAGCAATTGATAGTTCGTCTGGCGGATACTTACCATTTCAAGAATTAATGCATAGACGTAGAAAACATAGAATAGAAATGGCTGTATCAACATATCCCATAAC
>WTHC01000018.1 GCA_011523285.1 Nitrosopumilaceae archaeon
ATATAGAACTATGCAAGAAAAATTAAACACATTATTAACAAATATCTCAGTTGTGGCAAATATTCAAAAAATAGGTACTTGTGAAGTAGAAAAAGAAGATTATTATAGTAAATGTTTTTCTGGAACTCCTTCTGTAGTAACAAATAAAGGATGCCTTGAACTCCAAAATACAAATATTGATCTAATACAAATAATACAACAGGGCTGATTTTAATGCAAGATCCAAACCCACTCCCATGGGGAGCACAATCCAAATTTCAGATTCATTTCATAGTTAAAAGACAAGTAACTAATCCATCTGATTATATTGCAAAAACAAAACTAATCACACAAGGTCATTTTGGCTCAAAAAAATTATTAAATATAAAATGGTTGGGAGGGAAATTAGCTGATGAGCTAAATAATGATTCTACTTTACATAATTTAATAATTAATCAATCAATAGCAAACGCTACCATTTTTATAGATCCACTAAATGATGTTGTTCGAATTTATGGCGCATGGTACAATGCTAATTTCATAATTACAAAAGATTTATTCCACATTTACGATATTATTGCTTCTCATATTAAATCTATTTAAGCTTTCCACCAATTAAGTACTAAATACGATGCCACATTTTTGTTGTTTGGTATAGCTAATACAAATTGTTTACTTACTGTAGTTGCTAATCTGCCAGTCAAGATCACGCCTGACGCAGTTATAGAATCGCGTTTATTATATACATGTACTAAATATGGGGCATGATCTATTCCTGGGCCTTTTTTATATACTGCAAAATCGCATCCAAATTTAATCCCTGGATTTACTACGTATCCTTTATCTCTAAAATCTTTGTATATTGTAAATTTTTTATCAAAATTATAATACTCTTCACGACAAATTTTTAAAATTTCTTTCTGAGCTAATTTTTTTCTTGATTTCAATATTCTAATTTTAGATTTTAACATTAAATAATACCCTTCGATCAAATCTAAAATCAAAGGTGCAGTTACTTCATTATTTTTAGGCTTATAGATCCCTATCGGTTTTCCATAATAGCCTTGAGCAAAAAGTTTTTGTGCATCTGATATATTCCAAATTATTATACGGTTTTCTATCAGCTTGCTTGTTATTTGCAATTTAATTTAATGTTTGGTCATGAAAACATTTGTCATATGTTAGCTTAATGCTAACAATACGAACAAATCTGAAATACGTTGACATTTATCAGACATAGAGGAAATCCCATCTACTATATCTTTAAGTAGTAAAAGCTCTCTCAGATTTGTCACATCACTAATAATCTTGACCATTAATTGACGATATTTGGTGTGAGTTTCACGTTCTATGGATTGAATTTCGTATGATAATTCTATTGCGTTTCCTGAATTGGTATTTAAATTACGTACAATTTCATTTAGCTTATAAACTTCATCTACAATTAATTCAATAAATTTTGATAATTCTACATCCAATTTATAATTCTTCAATGTTATTTGTTTTAAATTAGTTAATCTAAAAGCAATATCTGTAATATGTTGACCTATTTCATCCATCATGTATGCTGTATTTAAGAGATTTTCTCTATCTATAACGAGGCCGCCTACATCTGATACTTCTCTCGTTATTTTTTTCCTAAGATTTTCTACTTCTTCCTCAATACCACTTATTTGTTCAAGTGTGTTTTTCATGGAATTTTTATCTTTCTTTATAATGATCTCTGGTAAGTACATGAGTTCTCTAGTTGCATTCAAAATTCTATTTATTTCATCTTGTAATATAGCTATAGCTTTTCTTTTAGCTTGTACTTCTAATTCTCCACTATACATTAAGATTGTATACGTCATTCGTATTAATTAATCCTTGTTTATTTTATTAATTAACGATGTTTTGGATTTTTTCTGATTTCTATACATTGTGATTACTTCTTCTTGCGTAGATGCCAATTCTGGTATTTTGTCTAATCTTATTTTCCCAGTGAATTTTGGAAACCTTAATGCTAAACCATAATCTTTTTTGATAATGTTATGAGCAGTTCGGTGTATTGGACTTAATGTAACTTCTGCTGCCATTACTTCTATAACTGTTTCTGGTTCGAACCATACATCTGCCTCTATTTTACTATCTATTCTATAATTTTTTTTAATTGTTATTTTATTAGATAAAGATTGATAGAAATGTTCCAAGTTTTCATCAGTGAAACCACTGCCAATTTTACATATTGTTGGAAATGTATCTGTTTTGTCATTGTATGTTGATAATAACATGGTCCCATATTTTCCAGTGCGTCTACCTTTACCAAAAAAAGCTCCAATAACAATAAGATCTAAGCTATCTCCCAGATTGTTTTGATATTCTGGTTTCAATTTAAGCCAATTACTTCCTCGCATGCCTGCTTTGTATTGTGAGTTGAGCATCTTCAACATAATCCCCTCGCATCCTGATTCAATACTACGTTCTAAAAAATTATTAATATCGGTGACATTTTGAGCTATTTTTATAGGTATGATTTTAAGAACAACATCTTCTTTGATTAACATGTTTAATTTTTCACGGCGCACAGTGTATTCATATTCCA
>WTHC01000013.1 GCA_011523285.1 Nitrosopumilaceae archaeon
TGTTAATACCATTACAATAGATATGAACGATATTGGAAGAAATTCCATGCAACGTCTATTTGACTTGGCTAAAGAGCAAAATATTCTGAATAAGAATGTAAAATTACATATAATTTAAAACAATTAAGAACATCACAGATATATTTTAAATTGTAATGAAATTAATTGTATATGGATAAAAGATTATTGATTTTAGGATTGTTATTACTAATAATAGGAATTTATTATTCATTGTATTTGTATTTCTCAATTCCAACAGTATCTGAAGATATGAATAAAAATAACATCGACAAATTGTTGCTAGATCAACAGGTAAATAAAGATCTAACATCGATCTCTGGAATATTAATAGGAGTAGGGTTTTTACTAATGTTAATTAGTTTTGGTAATCGCAAACATAAACATAGGAATATGTCACAAAACAAAGATAGAAAAGATTGAGTATTAAATACGTATCTATTTGTATTTTTTAATGATATTAAAGAACGTGTCTCTTTGCGCAGGGATTCTATTAATTTCATTAACAATTTTAATTAATTCTAAAATAGTTATATTGGTAGATTTTCCAGCTGCTTTATAAATTTCTTCAGAGAATGCAGTGCCAACTAGATCGTTACCTCCATTAAAAAGAGCAACTTGAGCCAATTTTTTGCCATATGCAACCCAATAAACAGATATATTATTGATCATTTTGGAAAGCATTAATCGTGAAATAGCTATTATTTTTAAATCATACGTAGATGCACATTCAGTGCTGATTAGTTTATTTTTTTCAAGTTCGGTATTATCTAAACTAAACTTAAGAGGGATAAATGTAATAAATCCATTAGTTTTTTTTTGTAATTCTCGAATCTTAATCAAATGATCTATTATGTGTTCAGGTTTTTCAATATGTCCATATAACATAGTAACATTACTTTTAATTCCTAGATCATGAGCTTGTTCAATGGTGTTTAACCATTCTTGTCCATTACATTTACCTCGAACTATTTGTGAGCGAATTTCAGGGTGAAATAATTCTGCTCCTCCTCCAGGCATTGAATCCAATCCAGATTCTTTCAATCTAGATAAAATTTCTTTGACAGAGTTTTTAGTTAGTTTTGATAAATAAAATATTTCTGCAGCAGTGAATGCTTTAATATTTAATTTAGGATATGTGTTTTTAATTATTTTCATCATATCTTCGTAATAATCTAATGTCAATGTAGGATGAAAGCCACCAACAATATGAATTTCTGTGATTCCTAGTTTTTTGGCAGATAGAACTCGTTGTATAATTTTATCTTTAGTAAGAACATAAGAATCTTTGTCATTTTCTTTTCGATAAAATGCACACATTTGGCAACTTGCAGCGCAGACATTTGTATAATTCATATAATACGAATTCACAAATGTCACTGTTTCGCCAATTAGTTTTTTTCTGACGCCATCTGCCACTGCTCCTAAAATATGCATATTATCATAATTCATTAATTCCATACCATCACGATAAGAAAGTTCTTCAAATGAAATTGCACGTTCTAATGCTTTACTATGGTTAACTGATTGCTTCAGTATTGAACTCATATAGTATATTATGCATCTCTATTTCATATAAAGTTAATACTATGATATAGTTAATTATTGTATATGGTATTGCCGTTAAGTCAAGAATATAAGCTTAAATGCCATTTATGTCAAGATACATTTAACACTATAGTAAAATTAAAATCACATTTTATGAAAATACATAATAAATCTTATTCCGGCAATTTACAAAAAAACCATGCACCTGGCGATATAATAATATTTTAAATTATCTATGTTGTTGAGACTTAATGTTTAAAACCATGTTTTTGCCAATATTAGCAATATCATAGTTTTGATCAATATCAAGTGCTTTTTTGAAATATATTAGAGCCGAGTTTAATTTTCCTAATTCTAATAATGATAATCCTTTGTATGAAAGTGCCATAGGATGATTTTTATCAAGTTGTAATGCTTTATCATAATAAGATATAGCTGATTTAAATTTTTTTAAACTATGCAATGCAGAACCTTTATTGATTAATGCAAGAAGATTGTTCGGTTGTAGTTTTAAAACAATGTTGTAACAAGTTATCGCTTTGTTTAATAGTCCAATATTTTGTAATGTAACACCTTTATCAATTAATGCATCAACATTATGTGGTTCCAAATTTAATGCCATATCATAATATTTTAATGCAAGTATGTATTCTTCCTCATCACAATAATTATAAGCTACATTTAATATGTTTTCAATTTGCTTCATTTAATTATATATGTAAATATCTAATTCATATATATAATTAAATGTTAATTATTACTGTTTATGTTTTTAATTGATTTGATTATGAAATTTAATTCAATATGATCCATTTTTTGTATAATATTCACTAAATTTACCACGATAATAATTTTATAAATGGAATTATTGTGAAAAGGGAATATTTTAATATCAATGAATTTAGAGTTGGGTCCAAGCATGGTTTTTGATAACATTGGCGATAATTTGAAATCATTAATAATACCTTTTAATTTAATTGTAC
>WTHC01000006.1 GCA_011523285.1 Nitrosopumilaceae archaeon
ATGTAAAAATGTAACCCATTATAATTTGAAAATAAATTATAACATCAAAATTTCATAATAATCACAATTAATACATTTACATGTATTTTGAATTGAATCGCTAATATTTGGAATGACCGATCTATCATTAATAAATTTTTTGACTGGAAATCCACCATCTATAATCATTACCATAGAAAATGTCATATCTGTTAATAATTTCCAATCAAGCCAATGAATGATTTTAACATTTTTTTTGTTATCCGCGTCTGTAATTGTTATAGATTTTATATTATTCAATATATTTAGATCATCGCGATTGATAATTTTTTTCGTAGAAATTGTGATTTTAACTTTAGATTTAAAAAATATATTGGTTGGCATATATTTTATAATGCGAAGATTATGTATTTTGATATTATTATCAATAATTTCATGTAAAATAGTATTACGTATTTTAGGGTTTATAATCTTTGCAAAAAATGGACGTCCATCACCTAAAACTAGGCTAGATTTATCCTCACCGCCAACATAGTTTATTTTAATTGTAGTTGAGATAAATTTATCATGTAAAAATTTAATTATTTTGCCACCTATGCTATTAAATTCTGATATCCCCATATAATGACAGAATATACAACCAACACCACCACATTTCATACATACAATTTGTTTTTGCTGTATGTTGCGAGATTTTTTTACATATTTACCATAAATATAAATTGTTTTAGATCTGGTTTCGATAGTATTTTGTTTGAAATCTAATGTTATAACTAAATCTGGAGACTTGTGAGTTTTTAATTTTGTTTTTCTAGAGAACAATTTACTGATCTCATTATTTAAATTATATTTTATACTATAAGAGCCTATTAATTTAAATTTAGAGCGTATATCATCATCACGATCTACCATAGATGGCTTAATTATCAATCCGACTGAGAATGTAGAAAATTCATAACATTTAGTAATTTCAAATATCTTCATGATGTAATATTCTAAATTTCGGAATATGTTTTTACAAATATAACAAATTTTAGTATTATCCGTATGAATTAATTTAGTCACTTTATAATCATTATCATGTTTTAGATTTTCATATTTTGAAAATAATCGATTATAACAATTATTACATAAATTATAGTTTTTTGTTATTACCATTATGATGAGTTTGTTTTTATTTAAGACCTATTCTTCGTAGTGTATTTTTCATTTGTCGTCCTTTAGATGCTTTCATTATATGTTTAGAATTTTTGTAGTTTTTGAGTAACTCTTTGACGTCATGTTCCAAATTCCCAGATCCTTTTGCAATGCGTTTCATTCTAGATGAATTAATTATACTAGGATTGATTTTTTCAGTTTGTGTCATACTTTGTATAATATGCCTCCATTTTTCTATTCTTGACTCCATTTGATTTACTTGATCATCTTTAATTGTTCCTGAAAATCCTGGCAAATTATCTAAAAAATTTCGTATAGAACCAACTTTAGTTACTTCATTAAGTTGATAATAAAAATCATCAATATTCATTTTGCCACTAGAGATACGTTTCATACGTATATCATTAGATTCGCTTTCCAGCCTTTTAGCTAGATCTAATATAGCTTGAATATCACCCATACCTAATAATCGTCCTACGAAACGTGTAGCTGAAAATTCTTCTATATCGTTTATTCTCTCACCAGTACCAATATACATGACAGTAGCTCCTGTAGCGGCAGATGCAGCTATAGCACCTCCACCTTTGGCAGTGCTATCTAATTTTGTTATTATTATTCCACCTATTGGAATAGCATTATGAAAAGCCTGTGCTTGAGAAAAACATTGTTGACCAATAGTTCCATCTATTACCAATAAGACAAAATCAGGTTTAGCAATTTCATTTATTTTAATCATTTCATCAAATAGATCTTGTTCATGTTTATGTCTACCAGCAGTATCAATTAGAATGACATCGAAATTAGAATTACTAAAATGAGATAATCCTTTGCGAACTACTTGGTCAGGATTTTTACTGTTTTCATCACCATAAACTTGTGTGTCTATATGTGAACAAATTGTTTTTAATTGATCTAATGCTCCAGGTCTATATGTATCAGCTCCAATCACACCAACTGTATATCCTTGCGAATGGAATAGTTTAGACAATTTAGCAGTAACTGTAGTTTTGCCGCTTCCTTGTATTCCAAGTACAAGAATAACGTTAGTTTTATTTTTAGTTAATTGTAGCTTACTTTCATCTCCCAATAGTTGTTTTAGTTCTTCAAACACAATTTTCACAATATGATCTTTACGTGACAAGCCAGGAGGAACTTTTTCTTCCATAGAACGTTTTTCCAATTTTTTAGTTATTTCTAATACTAATTTGACATTGACATCTGCGAGCAGTAAAGCGCGTTGTATATTTCGAGATAGATCTTTAATTAGTTCTTCGTCTATTCCTTGAGAATTAACAATATTTTTAATGGCCTGTCGAAGACCAATTTTTAATTTATCTAGCATTATAATCTAATTCAGCTTCTTGTATATCAAATATACCCCTATAACCATCCCACATAGTCTTAGCGCGGTTAATTTTAATTGGGTGTTTAAAAAGCGGGCAATCAGTTACAAATGTTTCTGCTTCCCCACCATCAAAATTGATGTTAAAACCATATTTATCTGATAAATTGTTAAGAATAGAAAGATCATCAGTTACAATTTTTTTACCTAACCATTTTTTATTTAGTCCATCTGCAGAAACAGCAACTACAATAAAATGAAATTTATCTTCAATTAAATTTGTTAGATAATTTTTGTTAACATAATGTTGCAACGGCGTATAAAGTTTAAGATTTAGTTCATTACATATTTTATGTAGTTTATTTATTTGGAATTTACTTGATATGCATCCATGTACCAAGCCATCAATATCGAATTTTACTATTGCATCCAAGATTGCGTTTTTGATCATTTGTATTTCATGATCAATATTATTTGAAGTGGATATTTTGTATATATGTGGTTTATTCATAGATAATGATTGTAATTTAGTTAATATTGTGTTTTGATAATGTAGAAGCAAACTTTCTGCCGATGGTGGCGATATTGTTAATAAACATTCTGTATTATGTCCATTTTTTTGAGCATTATAAATTGCATAAATGCTATCTTTTCCACCAGAAGAAAGAGCAGCTAGTTTCATATTATTCAATACGAAAATTTAGTGTAGACGCTTCAAAACTCATAATCTTCATCACATTATATCAGACGGCTTTTCTATAGATCATTAGCGCCTACTATATTATGATCTAATTCTCATTATTTTAGTTCTATTCATAACTATCCAATATTCTATATTTTGTCCATTTTCTATTTTAGAATCCAACTCAGCATTTATGTTAGATACATCAATTGTTTCAAATGTTTCAGAATCCATGATTTGTATCATATTGTTAGTTATGGAAATGACTTGACCGGTTCTTTTGTTTATAAGAGGCACATGCACTTGCATACTTACTGGCCCCACATGTGGTCGTTTTTGATTATCAAATATGCCAACTCCAACTATTCTAGCTTTAGCTGCACCGTGTTTTCCAGGTTTGCTAGTATCATACTCTACTATTTTACATGGCTCTCCAGATGGTGTATCAGCAACAGGTAATAAGATATATGAACCTATTTTTAATGAACCTAGTTCAGTGGGTTTACTCATATGCGAAAAAGACTTGATTTCTATATTTAACCTTTTGATTATTAAAATTTAAAATGAATAGATAAAAGATGCCGATTAGGCATATGTCAGATGAAAATTGCACGACTAACAAATATGTAGATAATTATTTATCATCATAAGACTATTATAATACAATCCCACGCTAGCTCAGCCTGGTAGAGCTTCCGGCTGTAGATATTGGCCAATGGCTAACATACAACAGCCTATCAGGCAACAGGAACCGGATTGTCACAGGTTCAAATCCTGTGCGTGGGATCACAATCCAATAATTATGTTTAAAAATATTATGTATTTTATATCAAGATGATGGTGTAATTACAGATCTGCCTATAACTTTGTGATTTTTTATATCATCGAAAGCAGTATTAACCTCATGTAGTGTATATTTTTTAGATATTAATGGTTTTATAACGCCACGTTTAGCAAGTTCAATTAAATGTACAAGTGAATTATAACTGCCAGTATAAGCTCCTTCAATCGTTATGGCTCTTAATGGAATTGTTGGTAATGATAGATTCATAGCTCCACCAAATAATCCGACTAAAATCAGTTTCCCACATTTTTTTAATATTTTCATAGATGTAGTAGCTGTAGATGGGGAATTAATGAAATCAATCACACAGTCAACACCAGTAGGATTAAGGGAAAATATTTCAGACTCAATGTTGGATTCTGTAGAATTTATTACATAATCTGCTCCAAATTGTTGTGCTGTGCTCAATTTTTTGTTATTTCTCCCAATGCAAATTATAGTAGAATTAGTGAGAGATCTAGCTAATTGAACTGCCATCAATCCAAGTCCACCAACACCAAGTATTACTAATTTATGATGTGGTAGAACTTTCGCTTTTTGTATAGATGTGAATGAAGTTAATCCAGAACATGCTAATGATGCAATCTCATCTAAATTTAGTTTAGAAACTTTAATCAAAAATTTATAGTGTGGTATTATAACAAACTCTGCATAGCCACCATCTTGAAATACACCAATAGATCTTGGAAATTCACATAGTTGTTCGTCACCATTTCTACAAGTGTAACAAACTCCACAACCTATCCACGGATAAACTAAAACGTCGTCACCTATAGCTATATTGGTAACTGATTTTCCAATGTCAGTTACAGTTCCAGCTATTTCATGGCCTGGTGTTATTGGGTATTTTACTCCACGATCTGTAACATTTAAAAAAGTACCATCGCCAGCGTCATAACCACCTTCGAATAAATGCAAATCACTGTGACATATGCCAGCAGCTTTAACTTTGATTTTCACTTCAAATTCATTCAATGTACGAAGTGTCATATTACAAATCTCCAATGGTTTATTTGGAGATATTATTCTAGCAGCTTTCACTCTTGTGATGAATGGTTTCAATAATATAAGAGTTTAAAATAAGTAAAATATATTATTTGTAATTAAATAAGTTTCATGTGACAGATAAAAAGTTAGAAATAACCCAAAATTCAATTAATATACTTCTGGATCCAAAATCAATATCTCAAAAAAATATATGGGAAATCAATATTATAGAAATATTAGAAGCATTGATCTGTGTTTTAAATAAATCACGCGATAAAGATTTGAAGATGGCTGGAATGGCAGCTTTATCTTCTTCATTAATTCATAAAATGAAAGTAGAAACAATATTTTCAATGCATAAACCAGCACCAAAAAAAGTGGTTCATAAAAAAAATAATGTAAATATTAAAATTTTAGATATACCGTATAGACACGAAACCACATATCCAGTTACTCTAAACGAATTATTAGAAGTTCTAGGAAACCTTATTGGTTCGATTACAAACCCCATAACACATAAAAAAAAAATTGATTTAATAGAACCACTTCCAGATTTTAATAAGTATTTAATTCCATATGAAAATCTAATTAAAGAATATGAAGAACTTATTATGAATAGTTTTCACAACAAAAAAATCATATATTTCAATAACATATCTTCTACATTAAAATCTAGAGAAGCTGTAAGATGCTTCATAGTCATTTTATTCCTTGCGAAGGATAAAAAGGTAGAATTAAAACAACTAGATAATGACGATATTGAAATTTCTTTGATTAACAATGCAGAAAATAAACACTAGAGAATCTATTTCTAGATTAGAAGTAGCATTATATGTTTCTGGACGGCCGTTAAGCCTTGATGAATTAATTAAAGCATCTGGGACTGAATCTAAACAAAAAACAATATTATTATTAAATACGATAATGAAAAAAACAGAATCAGCATTCAATGCAATTGAAATTGTGATGTTACCAGATAAGTCGTATGTATTTCAGATAAAACCAGAATACAATATAATAGTTCGTAGATATGCATCTAAACCCACTATTTCTGGCGCAACATTAAAAACTTTGTCGTATATAGCGTACATGCAACCAATATCATCTAAACAATTGGTTGAAACAAGGGGCACAGGCGTGTATATGCATTTAAAAGAGTTAAGACAGTTAGATTATGTGAAACGTAATTCAACTGGTAGGTTAAAAATATATACAACTACAGAGAGATTCCAGAGATATTTTGGCCTTAATGGAGATATTGAATATATCAAAACTAAATTGTTCAAAAATAGTAAAATTAAAGCTTAGTAAAATCGTATAAATTATGGTTATTATAGAAAATCAATATGAAGAAATCAATAGAAAATTTATCTAAACGTAAATTAACAGGAGGTAAAAAACATCCATTAAGAACTAGAAGAAAATATGAAATTGACAGATACCCAAATGAAGCACAGTTAGGAAAACAAATAACAATAAAAAGAAGAGCTCGTGGAAACAATATCAAAAATGCATTAAAAAAAATAGATTATGTAAATGTATCAATTGGATCCAAAGTTAAAAAATTAAAAATCATCAAAGTTTTAGAAAATAAAGCAAATAACGATTATCAAAGAAGAGGAGTTATTACAAAAGGAGCAATATTAGAAACAGAAAATGGTAAATGTAGAGTAATTTCAAAACCAGGACAGGACGGAGTAGTCAACGCAATAAAATATTCACTATGAAGGAGTATAATAATATAATAATATGGTTAGATTATTTTAACAAGTCGTTAACAAGGAATGACGGACGCAGAGTACCAAACAATAGATCTATATTCAACCCGACATTGGAAGAATTAAATACAGCATCTATCAATGCAGGATTTACAGTAGTAAGTATTAATGAAAAAAGTAGATTACCAAGGAGACCAAATATAACGTCCGGATACATATCATTAAAAAAAACGCATAATAAAATCAGCGTGATTAATAAAATCGCAAATGAATTAATATTAATTAGATCTAACCAAAACAATAGCTAATAGCTAAAGTAAATTTGACAAAAGCATATGATAATACCAAGATAATATTAGTATAATTGAAAACTATTGGAAAAATACTACATTTAGCAAGAAGTGGTAGACTAATAATACAATTAAGGACTATTGCATTTGAAGGACAAATCATAATAGATAATCAAAATACCAAAATTGGCCGAATTATGGAAATAATAGGATCTGTAGATAAGCCCTATGCATCAGTACAACCATTGATGAAGATAACTAAACATCACTTAGGCAAAGAGGTTGGGATAAATAATGCAAATAATGATTCTCGGTGAATGATTATGTCAATTATGAAACTACAAAAAAATTGCAGTGAATGTAATGCATTATTAATTAATGATACCAATAATGGTGAATTAATTTGCTCATCATGTGGAATTGTTGTAATGGAGCAATTAGTATATCATGGTCCGGAAATCAAAAACATAGACACAGTCGAAAAAATGAAAAATTCTAGAGCTACTGGTCAAACGACATATTCGCAACATGATTTAGGAATATCAACGGATATTTCAATCAGCAGCAAGGATTTCAATGGCAAACCAATAAACTCCCAGATGGCAAATCAAATGAATAATTTGCGTAAATGGCAACAACGTGTGAGGATTTCCACATCGAAAGAAAGAAGATTAGCAAATGTATTAACTAAGATTAATGAAATATGTCAAAACATGTCTTTGTCAAAAAATATACTCGAAACAGCATCTAGAGTGTATAGAAATATAGATAGCAAGATAAATGTCAAAGGTAAATCTATAACAAGTATTGCTATAACTGCAGTATATATTGCATGTAAACAATGTAATGTTATTAGATCATTAGAAGAGATATGTAAACAAACTAGTTCACCCAAAGAAATGCGATCAAAGGTAAAACTCGCTTCTAGATACTATAGAGTAATCACAATGGAGATTGGCAACATAAATTTGCCAATTCTTGCAATTGATAAATATATATCAAAAATTGCAAATATCACTAATACTGGGACACGTGTAGAGAGGTTGGCTTTAGAGATATCTGATAAAACTAAAAATTATAATACTGCAGAAGGTAAATCTCCAAATGGAATAGCAGCAGCATATTTATATATCTCTGCAACATTGCTGGGCCACAATATATTACAAAAGGATGTATCACAAATTGCCGGCGTAACTGAAGTAACTATAAGGAATAGATGTAGAGAGATTTTAACTAATAATAAATTAAAGTTAATTATAAAACCACAAATCAAATCATGATACGACTTAGGTCGAACTAATATTAGTCTACATTATATTAGAGTTATAAGCTACTATCATCATGGCGATATTAGAAATTAAAAATCTTCATGTAGAAAGAGACGGTAAAAAAATTTTAAATGGTGTGAATCTAAAAACCAGTAATGGAGAAATTCATGCAATAATGGGCCCAAATGGATCTGGTAAAAGCACATTAGCATATACATTACTTGCACATCCTAAATACAAAGTAACGAATGGAGACATATTATTAGATAGTAAAAGTATTTTAGGATTAACCACAGATGAACGTGCAAAAATGGGTCTATTTTTAGGGTTTCAATATCCCACAGAAGTGTCAGGTGTTGGTTTTTCTCATTTTCTTAGAACAGCATATAACGCACTTAGTAAGTCATTGCAAAACAGTGGTAGAGAAGTTTTTATCACTGTTCGCGAATTCCAAAAATATCTGAAGTCAAATTTACAAGCAGTTGGATTACCAGACGAATTTTTATCTAGATATTTAAATGAAGGTTTTTCTGGAGGTGAGAAAAAAAGATCAGAAGTATTACAAATGGCCGTATTAAAACCAAAGATAACCATTTTAGACGAACCAGACTCAGGTTTAGATATAGACGCAGTCCAAGCAGTTGCAAAAGCAATTAGTGATTTATCTGAAAAAAAATCTACAACAATCATCATTACACATTATGCAAGAATACTTAACTTTCTTAAAAAATTAGATTATGTACATGTATTAATCAATGGCAAAATACGTAAAAGTGGTACTGCATCTTTAGCGTCTGAATTAGAAAAGAAAGGATACGAATGGGTACTAAATAGTTAGAAAATTTTTATTCGGCTATAATCTAATGCAAATATGACGAAATATTGTAGTTTGTCGTTTTTTAAGATTGATCCTAAGTGGAGATGGATGTCAGATTTAGCTAAAGACGAATCGTCTAAAGAAGTACAAAATGTGATAAATAATGCCAACACAAACTATAAAACATATTCAACATTAGGCTTACAATCTAATTCAGAATTTTTACTGTGTATGATGACTAATTCACTAGAAGAAATACAAACAACAATATCAAAATTATATTTCACAGTATTTGGCAAATATATAATACCTACAGATATTTATACATCAATCATTTCTAATAGTATAGAATCACAATCCACAACAAATCTGAAAGAGCAAAAAAAATATATGGCCATATGTATAATCATTAAAAAATCACGATGGAATAATTTAGATGAAGGAAAAAAACAAAGTTGCATTCAAACATGTTTTAATATAATAAAAAAAAATAAAGAAGTTATTTGCAAATATAGTAAATCTATAAATTCATGCCAAGCTGATGCAATATTAACATTAGAATCTGATAACATAATTAATTTACAAGACATCATGAATAAATTAAATCACATTATTTCAGAATATGCAAATATAAATTCCATGATATGTATACAAAAAAACATACAAAAATTAATTATAAGTTTAGGATAATCAATAGGTCTAATGAGGTTTTCAATTACACAAATAACGTGAAATTTTTGATTAATATCAATACAAAATTAACGTATAGATAAAGAATGATTATAGATTTAAATTTAAAAAATAAATTAGTGATGATAATTGGGTGCGGTCACGAAAGTTTAAAAAAAATAGAATCTTTATGTAATCAGCATTGCAAAATCATATTAATATGTGATAAAACACATAATAAATTTCCACAAGCAATTAACAAAAATAATGATAATAAGATACAAGTTATACATATGAAATTGAATGATGATAATATTGATACGATTACAAATTACAAACCATTTTTAGTAATGGCTGCCACTAATGATAAATATTTAAATGAAAAAATTATACAGATTACTAAAAAAATAAAATGTTATTGTTATGCTGTAGATGATCCTGCAAATAGTGATTTTGGGCATCCTGCAATAGTAAATTTTAGCAACATCATACAAATTGCAATATCTACATTTGGTAAAAGTCCATTAATTTCCAAACATATCAAATTAACAACCAAAAAAATTTTTAATCAAGTTATAAAAAACGACGACATATATAAAATAAAATTACAACAAATCGCTCGTCGAACAATTAAAAAAATGTTCCGTTCACCAAGACAACGCAAAAAAATATTATATAAGATTTGGAATGATGTCACCATATCCAAACTAATAAACGATGGTAAATTTAGCGAAGCTAAAATTGAAACAATCAAAATGTTGAATGACTTAAAATGAATAATGTAATAAACTTACGTGTAACATTCAGAAATTCGCCTATCCACATCTTAGAAAAATTTACATTTAAAGATATAGGTAAAGCCTACAAATATTTTAAGAAGTATTCTGAACTTGATGAGTTTATCATATTACAAACTTGTAATAGGATAGAAATATTCGGTTTAGGAAAAAATTACGATGTTAACAAAATTAAAAAACTATGGTTTAAATTGATTAAATTAACAGACGGTGAGCTACATAATAGATTAGAAACATCTGAAAATGATTATGTATATCAACATTTACTCAAAATCACTTCGGGTATAGATTCTATGGTCATAGGTGAGGAACAGATACTACATCAAATCAAAGAATCAGTAATTATAGCTAAAAAAATGAAATGTATTGGGACTTTCCTTAATTCACTTCTTGATAAATCTATCAAAATGGGCATAGAAATTAGGAAGCACACAGGTATAAACAAAAATGGTGGTACGTCTATAGGAACAGTAGCTACAAAAATTGCAGAATCAAATGTAAACAATTTGAGTTCTAAGAAAATACTACTAATTGGGACAGGTATGGCGTCAACAATAATTGCCAAATCATTAAAAAATAGAAAATATGATTTTTTTGTAATTAGTAGAAATTTCAATCATGCAAAGTTATTCACTAAAAATATTGGTGGAAAACCACTACAATTTAATGAGAAAAACTTCAGGTTTGATGAATATGACGTAATTTTTGTAGTGGTATCAACAGCAACACATATAATCAAATATAAAAATTTAATTGAGAATAATAATCATAATGAAATAATAATTTTGGATTTATCAAATCCAAGAGCTGTTGATGAAAAAATATCTACACTACAAAATATAAAACTAATCAATTTAGATCAAATATCAAATATGGTCTATAAAAACATGAAAAGCGGCATGCAAAAAACCATAAAAATAAAAAAAATTATCAATAAAGAAATGATCATATTGAGATCATATATGAATCGCTTAGAAGCTGAACCAACAATAAGTGAAATATTTAGGAGTACAAATAAACTCAGAATTAGAGAATTAAATAAGGCGCTCAAAATGTTAGATGAAAAAGATGATACACGTATTAAGATAATCAACGAATTGACTAAATCTATAATAGAATGTGTTTTATCTAAGCCAATGAATAATCTTAGACAAACATCAGAAATTGGAAACTTTGAGGTTATTAATATTATAAAAAAAATGTTCGATTATAATTAATGT
>WTHC01000001.1 GCA_011523285.1 Nitrosopumilaceae archaeon
ATTGTTTATTATATTAATCATATTGTTATTTTTTTTAGATGTTAATGTAATTGTGATATGTTTTATTTCGTCTTTCTGCAGAACTATTTCATTATTTACATATACATTAAAAGGTAGTTGAATATCTGTATTTATGTTACCTATATTATTTTCTACCCATTCTGTTAACCAGATATTATTATCATAGGTAGTAAATCCAAATGATTGATTTATGCCACAATCATAAATTGGTCCACAATCTGCCCAATTTGAATTTTTAGTAGGTATTAAATATTCTATCAATTCTTCTTCTTGTATCTTGAAAATAGCGATTGAGTTGGATGTTTGTTCATTGAAAATGATTTTATCAGTATTAAATTCATTCCAATAAGGTCTAGTTATTGGAGATTTGATCATACCTGAATAATTTCCATAGGTTGAAAATGGTGGATCTGATGTAATGTAACTGACAAACTTTCCTTCTGTATCGATATAATGTGGTTTGAATTTAAGAAATATGTTACTTGATGTATCCGTAATCCATATATTACCTTCATTGTCCATGCTTACTCCATTTGGAGTAATAACATGATCTGGTAAATCGTAAGTTTTTATATACTTATTTATTTGTCTTTCATTATTATTTTGTAATTCTGATTTTAATTGAGAATAATTCAATTTAATCAATTTGCCATGTTGTTGAAAAATCCAATTTGTGTACCAAATATTTTTATCTATGTCTATTACAAACCCGCTTGTGAATGCATCTTCTAACGGTGATGTGATTGTTAAATATTCTGTTTCGGCAGAAATTGGAAGTGGCTCTATAACAACAATTTTGTTATTTGTAAAATCATTTAATACGATTAACTCTGAATTAATTATTTTAATACGTTGTAAAAGTGAATTTTCATATGAATATGGAATTTTATTATATTCTTTATGAAGTATATTTAATTGCCAAATATTATTTTGATCTCCTGTATACCAAATACTGTCATCTGAATAATCTATCCCCCAGATCATTGATTTTTCGTTTAAGCTGTTATTATACAGAGAAAATAATTTTTTGAATTTGTTAAATTTGGATATACTATTATCTGTGGTTTGAGCAAACCATATATTTTCATATGGATCATCCACAATGGCTAGAGGTTGTGTACATTTACTTGGTATTTTATATTCTATTAAATATTTATTTGAGTTAGATTCATCATGTCCACAAAACTGCATTTTTTTTATATCATTGTTACTACCAAATTTTTGTAGTGGTGTTGTAGATGGTAAAGATGATGCTGTAGCCCAAAATATCAATAATACTACGAATACTAACAACATGATGCCTTTGATTTTTCTTTTCATTTTCATACCCTATTATAATAGTTTTAATTTTGATGTTATTACATCTATTTCATTTTCTGGTGCTGGGCCTATTGATAAACATGTTGTTGTATTTGGATTGATTTGAGTCATACCTGCATCTACAATTTTAAAACATGGTAAATTGAGTTTGACTGCTTCATTTTCTATATTGTGTAATTCTATATTATCTTTAACTTTTAACACTATTTTTTTTTGATTATTCCACCATTCAGTAAACCAATTTGGATGAGTTTTTCTAACATTTTCAGCTCCAACTACACAAGCATGACCTACTTGGGATGCAATTTTCCCTTTGCTCATATTCAGATCCATTCTTACAATTATTGCTTGTTTTATACTCACAACAATATTTGTAATTGACAGTTGAAAAACTTTTTAATTAGTTGGCCCAATGTAATAAATAACAAACTTGTATAAGGAAACTATAAATCATGTTTAAATAAAAATCAATTATGTCTATATCATTACCAGTATGTGACTGTTGTCATAGACATATAATCCCTAATGATAAATGTGTTAAATTTAATTGCCCTAATTGCGGTTCTGTCTTGTTATGGAGATGTCAAAGCTGTCGAGAAGCTGCAAGATTTTATTCTTGTACGCAATGTAATTTTAAAGGTCCCTAGATGGCACAAATTCTATTAATAATGAAAATATATCCTGAAGGTGATAAAGTGGATTTAGATGATCTTGAGAATAACATCACCAATGTGCTAAAATCTGATATGAAACTACGTAAATATGAAAAATTACCTCTAGCTTTTGGAATAAACTACCTTAGATGCGAATTTGTAATTGACGAGATTGATGGTGCACTTGATGAATTAGAAAAATCGATTAATTCTATTACTGGAGTTAGTCAATCTGAAATAATAAACCAAAGTCGTTTGTCTGTAGATATATGATATAGTGAATACAATTGTCTTATCATGACAAAATTTTACATGTGCAAATAGGAGAAGCCAAACAACGTGATGTTGGAAAAAAAAGAGTTAGAGTAAGCCCGCAAATAATGACTAATCTACATGTAATTCCTGGAGATGTTATAGAAATAACTGGCCATAAATCAAGTTATGCAATAGTATGGCCTCCATACGATGACGAAAAATCCAATAACATTATAAGAATAGATGGACAAACTAGAAAAAATGTTGGGGCGTTATTAAATGATGTAGTTAAAATAAGAAAGTCAACTATAAAAAACGCAAAATCTGTTGTTTTAATGCCAATCAATGATGTTGTTACTATTGACAAAGAGTTCACAGACTTTGTCAAGAATAGATTAAAAGGATTGCCATTATCTCATGACGATGATATTTCAGTTATGATTCTTGGTAACTCTATAGATTTTAAGGTTAAAAAAATATCTCCTAAATATGTAGTGAAAATTGATAAAAACACGGATCTAATAATATTAAAAGAATCTACATTTGATAAAAAAATACGTGTAACATACGAAGAAGTAGGTGGTTTGAATGAAGAAATAAAAGCAATGAGGGAAATTGTAGAATTACCATTAAGACATCCTGAAGTTTTTAGTAAATTGGGAATTGAACCTCATAGTGGTATTTTGTTATATGGACCACCTGGATGTGGTAAAACGTTGATAGCTAAAGTATTAGCTAGCGAATCAGAGGCTAATATGTATTCAATTAACGGTCCTGAAATCATGAATAAATATTATGGTGAAACAGAAGCAAAATTACGAGATATATTCAAAGAAGCTAAAGATAAATCTCCTAGTATAATCTTTATAGATGAAATTGATGCTATTGCTCCAAAACGTGAAGAAGCTTATGGCGATGTAGAGAAAAGAGTAGTTGCACAACTTTTGGCATTGATGGATGGTCTTACTGATCGTGGCAACGTGATAGTCTTAGGAGCTACCAATAGACCAGACAGTGTAGATCCTGCCTTACGTAGACCGGGAAGATTTGATCGAGAAGTCGAAATATCTGTACCTAATGTAGATGAAAGATTGGAAATCTTGCAGATTCATACTAGAGGAATGCCTATAGCTGAAAATGTCAATTTAAAAATATTATCCACTGAATTGCATGGATATACTGGAGCTGATATAAGATCACTTTGTAGGGAAGGTGCCATGAAAGCAATTCGAAGATATTTACCAAAAATAGATCTTGAAACTGAAAAAATATCTTCAGAAATATTACAATCTATGGATATACAATTATCTGATTTTTATGACGCTATGCATGAAGTAGTTCCAACCGCAATGCGTGAATTCTATGTCGAACAACCTAAAATATGGTGGCATGAAGTGGGAGGTCTTCAAAAAGTCAAAAAAATCTTAAATGATAATTTGGTTTCAGCTATTAATAATCCTGATAAATTTTTTAGTATGGGTATTAAACCTCCAAAAGGCGCACTTCTTTATGGCCCTCCTGGATGTGGAAAAACACTTCTAGCCAGAGCGCTTGCTACTGAAAGCGGTGGTAATATGATTCTAGTACGTGGTCCTGAAATTCTATCCAAATGGGTTGGAGAATCAGAGAAAGCCATACGTGAAATATTTCGTAAAGCTAAAAACTCATCTCCATGTATAATTATTTTCGATGAATTGGATTCGATAGCCAGGTTTAAATCTAATGATGAAAAAAATCACGGAGAAACTATATTAAGTCAGCTGCTTATCGAAATAGAAAATAGTTTGTCTTCTAGAGTGGTAATAATAGGTATTACTAATAGACCTGATTTGTTAGATATGTCTTTATTAAGACCTGGCAAGCTAGATCTGATGCTTCATGTCAAACATCCTGACGAAAAAGATAGACTAGAAATAATCAAAATTCTAACAAATAGTATGCCTATATCTAATGATGTTAAACTAGAAGAATTATCTGTATCTACAAAAAATTATTCAGGTGCTGATATATCTGCACTTTGTAGAGAAGCAGCTGTTCATGCTATGCAAAATAATTCTAACAAGATATGTAACGTAGATTTCTCTATTGGTTTAAAAATAATTAAACCTTCTATTACAAAAGAAATTGAAAACTGGTATTCAAATATAAGTAATAATATATCCAATGTGGTGCCAAAAATAACAGATAAAGTATTCTATGGGTAAAAAACATGAATATGCCGTTTAAAAATATTATCTATGATTTTATAAGCAAACATAATTCAATAATTGATACTAATCTCTATAAATTATTATCCAAAAATGGTTATGTAATAACTGAAGATAAATTTAATAAAATATTGATGGATCTTGAAATATCTGGATTTATCAAAGTATCGTGGCTTACAAAAAATACTAAAAGAATAGAAATAATACATCAAAACGATGACGTTGATGAGATAGAAATTCAAAACAAAGAAATGGTAGAAAAAGATTACGAAGCCAGTTTCCCTGGCATATGAAATTATATTCTGAAATTAAATAGAGAGTCTAGAGCTATTCCAATAAATATTATTGTTAGATAAGGTGCAGTAATTTTGTATGCCTTCCATGCAGTTTGTTGTGTGGGATTTTGTGTCAATTTATAGTGTGATAACAACATTAAAGTTCCAAATAATGATGCTATCCCTAAATATACCAACCCCAAACCAAACATGTATAACATAATTGAATACGGTACTAGAATCATTGTATTGAAGAAAATATATTGTGATGTTTTTTTCATTCCTAATCTAACTGGAAGCATTGGTACATTTGCAGCTTCATAATCTTCTTTTATTTTCATTGCTAAACACCAAAAATGAGATGGTGTCCAAATAAAAACTAGCATACCTATTAAAAAACCTGTAATATCAATACTGTTAGTAGCTGCGGACCAACCAGCCATAGATGCAGCACTTCCTGCAAATCCTCCTATTACTATATTGGAAGGATTACGGCGTTTTAACCATACTGTATATATTATAACATAAAAAAATATACCTAGAAAAATAAATAATGTTGAAATATAATTAATAAAAAATATACTATATAAAATAGCAAAAACACTTACTGCGATACCATATAACAACACATATTCTTGTTTCATTCTCCCTGATGGTATTGGTCTTTTACTCGTCCTAGACATGATCGGATCTATATCCCTATCATAGTAATGATTCAATGCGCTAGATCCAGCTGATGCAAAAGATCCAGCTATAATTATATGAATCATATTTAAATATGTAAAATTAACATTGTTTATCTCACTTGCTGCGTATATAGATGTTACTGCAGTAATGACTAATAACAAGACAATTCGTGGCTTTGATATTTCTAATACTTCTTTTATACCCAATATTATCAAATAATCTTATTAACAATTTAATTTATTCGTCAACATAATTCAAAAGAATTAATTAATATCAAATACCACAATTACAAGAATATGAGTAATTGGGATCTTATGATGCCTGGAATGGGGCTTTCAGCTATAGGGCTAGCAGGAGTTGTAGTATCGTACTCTGGAATAGCACATACATTTGTAGATGGAATGCATGCATTGACAGGCTTGACAATGTTCTTTGGCCTTATCTTTTTATCTGCAGGCATACTTGAAGGTGGAGTTTCTACAAGTAATAGGGCAAAAGCTACCACATTGGTAATATTATCAATCACTCTTTCATTTGGTTTATACGCCTTTACTCTTAATACTATAACCTCATTGCCAATCTTTGCAGGAATTTTGATATCCATAGCTATTCCATCTATAATAATAGCATACGTTTCAATGAAAATACCAGAATACACTAAACCTATATCAATAATTTTCACATTGGCTATTAGCGTTGGAATAATTACATTCGTAGTATTCAATTCACAATATTCTAACATGATTAATATTGCAGAAGAAAATGATCTGACAACTACAACAACAGAAACAGATCTAGAAGATGCTAATGTGATAGAAGTGTCCATTTTGTTAAATTCTTCAGAACAAAATAATCCAGATTACGATCCTGATATAGCTAAAACTAAACTTGGAGATATAATTAGATGGACTAATAATGATACAGTATCTCATACTGTTACAAGTTCCAGCGATTTTGGAGAAACATTTGATTCAGGACTGATGAATGCAGATGACGAATTTATATTACATACATCTGATATTGTAACTGGTCAATATGAATACATGTGCATAGTACATCCTTGGATGGTAAGTAGTATAGTGATAGAATAGAACTTGAAATGTGTGATTTTAACTCATCGACATAAACAAATTTTGTATGATCATACTCGGGCACACTATCCAAACGAATCCTGTGCATTATTGATCGGCAATGTACAAAATAATTGTTATATTGTAAATAATATTCATTTAACTCAAAACCAAGATTTTTCTACTACTAAATTTTCTATATCTTCTGATGATCTAATAAAATGTTATTCTTTTGCTGATCGAAAGAATCTTGAAGTAATAGGCATATTTCATTCTCATCCACACTCTCCATCATATCCTTCAAAAACAGATTTAAAATTTATGGAATTAAATCCTATTTCTTGGATTATTTTTTCGCACCCACAAAATAATTTTAAAGCATTTTTGTTGGAATCTGTTCTTAAAGAAATTCCTATCCAAGAAAGTTATTGATATCAAAATTTAACCAACTTTACTCATTATAAATATGTTTAGTTAGTCGAAATAAATATGGGTTTTTTTTAGTATAGTCATGGAAGTACACGTATATGATACATATGTAAAAGCACAAGACGGTCATACAATGCATTTTGATGTGATCACAAATGTACAAGATAATGCAAAAGCAATAGAATTTGCCAAACAATGGTTGACTGATATTGGAGAAAATAATGCAAAAGTTACAACTGAAGAATGTCAATTTTGTCATTCTCAAGGTGCTCCGGAACCAATAGTTACTGAAATCCAAAAAAATGGTTTCTTCATACAAAAAATGGAAGGCTGCCCATAGACTCAACTTGTAACAATTGAAAACTTTTTATCTTTATTTTATTAATTTATAAAATGAAAACAACTTACTCAAAATTAACTGTAGAAGGAGATAAAAAAACTAATTGGATATGTGGATGCTTTGAGACTGTAGATAGTTTTTTTAAATTCTGTCCAGATCATAATGGTGTCTTAAGAACTATTATTGAATCTAAAATAGATGAACTAGATACAAAGTATAACAAAACTAAATGATATGTCAAATATAACAAATACCAAACCTACTCATCTCACATACGATTTTTGACCTTACCAAAAAATTTGGGCACTAAGCTTTGATACAAATTAATAGTACATGCGAATTGATATCTTGTTATTGGTTATTATTTACAAATTAATTAATACATATGCTCATTTCCATTTTTAATCATCATTATGATAAAGCTTTTTTCTAGAAATTTATTAAATTCTAATTGGTTTTTATTTTCTTCATATGTTGATGTTTTAGAGCGTTGTAATTTATCTCCATATAACACATCCTCTCCTATTGTCATATATAATAAAGCTATTATTGTTAATGACGCTGCTACTGCGATCATAGAATAACCTACCTTTCGATAGTTATGCGGTTCGTTCATTTAATCAATTATTGTTTATCTAAATTTATTCTTTTCAATAATATATTATTCATATTGATAGATCAAATTTAGTTCATAAATTAACTATAATTTGGAATTAAAACAGCTCTAGCTTGTATCTGGGATCTTTTTAATTTTAATAACACTTCATTAGCTTTAGACATAGGATATTTTTCTACTATTGTGGTGATATTTCCAAGCTCTGCAATTTTTATAACATCTTTCATATCATTTCTGTTGCCTATTAGTGTTCCACGTATAGTTTTCTCTTCTGCGACGTTAAAATCAGGAATGTTTACAAAAGTTCCTATTGTGATACTTCCACCTCTCTTCACAGATTTAATAGCTGTATCTACTATCTTACGAGATGGTGCAAATACTATAGCATCATCTAATAATCCTTCAGTGGTTTTTAATTCTTTGATGAAAGAGCTTTGAGATCTATATTGTATTGCATTATGAACATTTAATTTTTTGGCTGTGTTGATATGAATTTGGCTTCTAGTCACAGCAACAACTTTACATTTGTTGATAGTTGCAAATTGAATAGCCATATGTCCCACTCCGCCAATTCCAAAAATACCTAATAATGTATTTGGTTTTGGTCCTGTAGCTTTTACAGCTTTATAAGCAGTTATACCTGCACAAAATAAAGGCGCAGCTTGTTCTGAATTGATTTTATCTGGAACTAAAGTTGCAAAATCTTCATTCACTGTAATATATTCTGCATATCCTCCCATTAAAGATTCTCCTGTTATGTCAGCTGATTCGCATAAATGTTCTTTACCTGCAACACAATACATACAATTCATGCATGAATTACGTAATGGTGAAATACCTATTTTTTGACCTATCTTAAATTTCCTTACATCTTTTCCAACTTCTACTACCTTGCCAACTATTTCATGACCTGGTATTGTAGGTAATTTAGGTGGTATATTGTATTTTTTCCAATCTCCTTCTATGCCATGTAATTGGGATCTGCACACTCCGCATGCTTCAATTTTAACTAGTAATTCATGTGTATCTTGTAATCTATGTTTAGTTATAGATTTTAGTTTTAGTGGATTGTTTTCAATGGGGCCTAATTTGGATAATACCATCGCCTTCATTTTTTCAACCATGAATGATGAATCAATAATATAATTATAAATATAATCATTATATAATTACGATAATAATGTTTATTTTATGGAAAAACATACATATATTTACATTTACAGTTCATTTTATTGTCTAATAGTCTAATACATGAAACTAGTCCATATTTGTTACAACATGCAGATAACCCAGTTCAATGGTATTCGTGGAATGAGAATTCACTTCATATGGCAAAAATAGAAAACAAACCAATTTTTTTAAGTATTGGATATAGTTCGTGTCATTGGTGCCACGTAATGGCGCATGAATCTTTTGAAAACAATGATACTGCTAAAATAATGAATAAATATTTTGTAAACATTAAAGTAGACAGAGAAGAAAGACCTGACATTGATGATATCTATCAAAAAATATGTCAATCTATGATCGGACAAGGAGGCTGGCCATTAAGCGTATTTCTTACCCCTGATCAAAAACCATTTTACATTGCTACTTATGTGCCAGCACAAAAATCTTATGGGCGGCCTAGCTTTGTAGATTTACTTAAATATTTGGCTAAACAATGGATGAAAAACAAACAACAATTTGAACAAACAGCTGATACAATAATATCACAAATTTCACATCCTGAATTAATTAATAATAAAATTGATAAATCGATTATAGATGAAGCATTTGTTAATCTCTCTCAGATATCAGATCATTTAAATGGCGGTTTTGGCAATTCTCCAAAATTTCCTAATGTTATGAATCTTTCATTCATATTACGATATTCTAGATTTTGTAATGTTTCTAAATTTAATAATTTTGTCTTCATCACATTAAACAAAATGGCTTCAGGCGGTATATTTGATAAATTAGATGGTGGGTTCCATAGGTATTCTACTGATGAAAGATGGTTTGCTCCACATTTTGAAAAAATGTTATATGATAACGCGTTATTACCACTAATTTACATAGAAGCATATCAACTAACAAAAAATCCATATTATTTAGAAATATCTGTCAAAACTATGAATTATGTACTTCAAAGATTACATTCTCCAGAAGGTGGCTTCTATTCTGCACAAGACGCCGATTCTGAAAATACCGAGGGTAAATATTACCTATGGACCAAACAAGAAATAACAAAAATAATAAAAGATCATAGTGACATTTTTTGTGCATATTATAATGTGACCACAGATGGTAATTTTGAAGGGCAAAATATTTTATATAATTCTATTTCATTGTCGTTCCTAGCATCAAAGTTTGGAATAACAGAAATTCAAGCTAGCAAAATAATTAAGTATTGTGAAAATAAATTACTTAACTCTAGATTGCAACGTAGCCCGCCGTTTTTAGATGACAAAGTAATCACATCTTGGAATGCACTAACAATAACTGCATTGATTAAAACATATCGAATAACTAAACAAGATAAATTCATAGCTGCTGCAAAAGAATGTATTGATTTCATAATTTGTAAATTAATACAAAACTCACAAATATTTCATATTTATAAAAATAAAACTGCAAAAATACACGGTTATTTAGAAGATTATTCATATTTTATTAATTCGTTAATTGATTTTTTTGAAATTAATCCATCTACAAGTTATTTACAATTGGCGTGTGATCTAGCTAAACATATGATTGAACATTTCTGGGACGGACATAGTAATTTTTTCATGACTTCTGATGTAGCTGAAGAATTAATTATTAGACCACAAAATACCTATGATCTTTCTCTTCCGTCTGGAAATTCAGTAGCTGCTTATGCATTACTTAGATTATACCATCTAACTGGATTACAAACATTTTATAACATTACAAATAAGATCCTTGAATCTAATTGCGATGCAGCTGCTAGTAATCCATTTGCTTATGGTCATTTGTTAAATACAATTTATATGTATTTAAAAAAACCTACTGAGATTGTGATTATAAATGATAAAGCTAGAAAGATGTTAGATCACCTATATGTGTCATTTCTACCAGAAACAATATCTGTTAATATCTCTACACCAAACCAATTAGAAAATTTAATTAATTATCCTTTTTTTGAAGGAAAAGAATATACTAATACTGCCACTGTATATGTTTGTAAAGATTCAATTTGTTCTTTACCATTGCAGAACTTAGGAGAATTACAAAACCATATTTAGTTCAATTTCTTCATGTTTATTTCAATTTTTTCTTCAACTTTAGGACTACCAATTTTTATATATCTTATTTTTGGCATTATAATGGTTATAGACATTTGTTGATAACTTTTGATTTTTATTGTCGGTTGTGTTTTCATAATTGCATCTAGGAGAGGCAATATTTGCTTTTTAGTATCATTGTCTAATTCTTTTTGTAATGATTCTCTGATAAGTTGTTTTTGTGATATTAATTCAGTATTAACATTTTCTAATAGTGATAATTGAATAGTTTTCCCATTATCTATAATTTGTTGTATTTTATATTCTGTACTATCATACAATGTTTTTATAACATTTATTTTGCATTTAATTCTATCTTAATATTTAATTGATTTACAAACGAACATGAATTATATAATATATTAATTACATTGAGATATTTTTGAATTATACAAAGATCGTGCTCCAGATTCATATTCGTATGC
>WTHC01000052.1 GCA_011523285.1 Nitrosopumilaceae archaeon
AATATATAATCAGTGACATAGAAAAAGAGTGATTCAAAATTAAAATATATTTTATTAGTGATACACGTAGATAAAACATCAAGTAATTTGGAATTTATCACATGCAAATATGAAATATTCTATTATATTTATTTTTAATAAACAAAAACTATGATAATATTAATTAATATAAAAAATTGTAATAATCACACATAATGAATAAAAATTATGATGATGTTAATATTAAACACTATTTACGAAATAAAATAATTGATTTAATTCCTAAAAATTGGGTTAAAAAACATTATGTGAACATATTAGATTATACTATTAATTTATTTAATACTCATGATCTTGGTAAAAATTATTATGGATATCATAACATAGATCATGAATTAGAAGTAACATATGTTGTAATGTCTATAGGCAGCAACTCCAAAATTAATGACATAGATTTAAAATATCTCTATGTTACATCATTATTACATGATTTTGATCCATTAAAAATAATTGACAAACCTCATGAAGAAAGTGTAATAAAATTTTTAGAACGTGATAAAGACTTAAGTAAAATGTTAATTGCTGCTAAATTAGATTTCAATATTATCAAAATACTGATATTAAGAACAACTTATCCATGGCATGGTAAATTAAAAACAAACGCAGAAAAAAAAATACAACATGTTTTTAATTCAATAGGTAATGCAGATCAAATTCACATAATGGAATTAGGGTGGTATTTGTCAATAATAGATAGAATTAGCGGATATGCCATTAGTGACTTCAATAAATCTATGGATATTGCAAAAAAGAACGCACATTCATTAGCATGGCATCCATCATTGATAGTTAGAAATACAATCACATTCTTCGAAAATCTATTTAATAATGAATCAAATATGTGTAACTATATATTAAATTTATTACCCAAAATATTTCAAAACAATTTTTTCAATAATGTATTTGCATTTATGAAACTCAGACAAAAAGAAATTAGAATAAAATCAAATTACATATTTAAAAATATTACATTTGTATCAAAAATAGAAAAAATTCATACAAGACAAAAATTGGATTTTATCAATGAATTATTAAAAATATATATAGAATTACCTAAACCACTACAATTCAATAAGAAAAAATTCATAGACTCAATAAAAGATGAAAATATAATATTAAATACACTAAGATTAAAAAATGTGCAAGGTCAGATAATTGGATTTGCAAAAGGTGGCCCATTAGAAAATTATAATTTTAAAAAAAAGATTGACGATGAAAATCGTGGGTTAAATAATACTATATTTTTAGAACCCATAGCATTAAAAATGGGTTATTGGGGATTAAATGGAGGTAGTGAAATACGTCATGTATTTACATCACAAGCTCGTAATAAAAAATTTAAATTTTTAACAAGTTTTGCATTAAGGCAAGTTATTAAAACCAGGATTAAAAATAACGAAAATATTCAATTTGTAAAATTATTCAATCCTGAAAGATGGGATTATTATAGATTAAGATTATAATATTATTACAAATAATATAACATCACGTTAATCTTTACATATTCAAAAAAAATTCTTGAATAAGGAAAATAACTAAATATACAGTATTGCTTAGATGTGATTTATTAAATAATAAACAAATTAATTTGTTCATTATATTTTAGATGTAAAATTTAAACCAGAATGAAACTAATTCAATTTAGTTAAATTTGGATTTAAACAGTTTTGTGACGTTGGATAATAGCTCATCCATTGTTAAAGATTCCAATATCATTTGTAAATCATTTGGTGAAGATGAGCCTAATGCAGAAAGTGAATAAATGTAATCTATAGTAGGAGTGTCTGTAAACAGATCATAATTTTTTAGTATTCTATCTAAATAGGTGTCGTTTACATGATTATTACTTGAAAGTATCTTATTTTTCCATAATAGTACTAGATTTTCCCAAATATTTAATGATATTTTATCTTCAATATCGTTAAACGTTTGTACGTGAGCTGTTAAATATAATTTTTTATTATATGTATTTTGATCCAAATTTAATGTTTTATCATATTGTATACCATTTAATTCAATATCTGGCCGAATTAATGATATTATTTTGAATTTACGTCGTCCAATTAGGTCTACCTGTAATTGCATGCCCAATCTATCTATATCAGTACAATTTTGTATTTTAGCTATTGTTCCAATCATTTTAGGTTTTGCTAATCCAAAAATTGTTTTGTTATTATCCAATAAACAAATTCCAAATTGTTTTTGATCTAACATACAATCATAGATCATTTGTTTATCGTGTAAATTATTAATAGAAACAGTTAATGATTGTCTTGGAAATAAAACTAAATTAGTAGTAAAGATTGGCATAATCATATATCATACACTTAATATTATAAAATATTAAATTTTAATAAATATTATTTATGTATTGAATAAACTTTTTCAATTTAAATCATTCAATATTGGGTATTTTTCTGCATTATTATCATCCATACTATTTGGCACAATGCCAATATTTGGTAAATCTTTAACATCTACAAATCCATTAACGATTTCATTATTAATTGCTATTATTACAATGACAATGACATTACCAATAACTTTTTCTAAAAAATTACCAATAATCAGTAGAAAAAATCTATTATTGATTTTAATTTTAGCATGTTTAGGAACTGTGCTTGCTCCCAATATTTATTTACTAGGATTACATGATTCATCATTATCAGATGCAGCAATACTTTCAAATTCAGAAATAGTTTTTACAATAATATTCGCCATAGTAATTTTTAAAGAAAAATTAAAAAGATCTAATTATGTGCCTTTGATATTAATTTCAACTGGCGTATTAATTATTTCAACTAAATTAGATTTTACAAATTTATTGGTAAGCTTTAACATAGGTAATATATTGATCATAATGTCAATGCTATTATGGTCATTTGACAATAATATTAGTAAAATTATTGCACAAAAATTAAATGCTATTCACATCGTACAAATTAAAACAATTTTTGGGAGTATAATTATTTTAATGATCGTATTCATATCAAAAAGTGACATTAATATCCATACAAATATGGTACATGCAATAATTTTGGGCATAGTAAGTTTTGGGCTGCCAATGATATTACTATATAATGCCATTAGAAATATTGGCACGATAATGTCAATATTGATTTTATCGACATCACCTATATTTAGCATCTTATATTCAACAATTTTTTTAGGAGAGAATATTTACGGTTATCAGCTTATATCAATCATAGCTATGATATCAGGTATAATAATATTATATAAATATGAGAAATAATATTCAAGGTTTTTTTAATTTGTTATTATTTAGTTGTCATTATGTGGTTTTGTGTATTGATTATGACATTCACAGTCACATAAATATGTGCTATGATTACTTTGACAATCTACACACTCATAGTGTTTATGGTTTTCACAATTGGCACATTGCATATATTTTAATTATTAGTAATACATGTTGAAAAGTTTTTTCAAGTGTTTATTTCATTATGTTTTGAATTTACGTATTACCTGTATGTTGAAATCGTTTAGTTTTATTGTGTAAGCCATACTATTTATATCATTTAAATTAGATAGCTCTTCAGCAAATTTAGTTTTATCTTTACCACGTTCGTAAATACCGCCAGACTCTTTAATACATAATGGAAATTTTTTTAAATTTAATTTTGAGTTAATTAAATATGATATGAATTTTTTGTAATCGTTAACATTATACCAATCAATATTATTTTCCAGACACATAGAAATCCATGTATCAATTGTATTTTGATAAATTGCTTTTGAACGTAATTTCTCTAGTGACATGTTATCATTATTCAAAATCAGCTCTTTTCATTTTTGAACCACATCGAGGACATTCTGTTCCTTTAAATTTATTATTACATGACAAACAAACATACCTCATATTTTGTCTTTGAAATCCAAAAAAATTACTGCCAAAACCATTTGCGCCTTTTATTTTATTCATGAAACGTCTACGTAGAAGCAATGGAAAAACAATAAAAATAACTAAAGCAGCCCCAAGACCATAGGGAAAAGGCAATACCATTTGTAGCCCTATGCTAATAGCTAACGATGCAAACAAAAATATCAAATACGTCTTATAGTTAAACAACATAAATATTATCTTTAAAAACTTTATAAAGTTTTATAGATTACAGAATAATACAATTAATAATTATACGAATTGTTATAATTATTTGCTATATTAAACATGAAATCAAATTATAAATCATTTTGGTAATTAGTCTAATTTATTAGAAGATATTTAATAGTATATTAATTTGTAAGATCTATCTATTAAATGGCAAAATTTATCAAACAATAAACAGATATGGATTAAACAAGTTCGCCAGGTAAGGGATTCGAACCCTTGAATGCAAATGCACAACTGTTTTCACTGACAGTTCGAGACAGTCACCATACCACTTGGTTAACCTGGCAAAATTAGTTTGAAAGCCATCAATAATAGTTTTACAGTAACAAAATAAAAACAATAACATTTACATATATAGTAATGGGAGTAGATTTAAAATCGATAATTCCAAATGAACAAACTAAAATAGATAAGTTTTCTTCAAAAATAATAGCCATTGATGCATATAATGCAATATACCAATTTTTAACTACAATTAGAGGACGAGACGGTAATCAACTAACTGATTGGAATGGAAGAATTACAAGTCATATTAGCGGATTATTTTATAGAAATGTGAATTTTTTATCTCTAGGCATAAAACCCATATATGTATTCGATGGAAAACCATTAGAATTAAAAGCTAAAGAAATACAACGTCGACAAGAATTAAAAGCTAAAGCTGCTGTGAAGTATGAAAAAGCAATAGCTGACAAAAACACTAAGAATATGCGAAAATACGCACAACAATCCACATCAATCAAAAGTTCTATGATCGACGATTCCAAATATATTTTGAAATTATTAGGCATACCATATATACAAGCTCCCTCAGACGGAGAAGCTACTGCAGCCCATCTCACTTTAACAGATCAAGCATTTGCAGTAGCTAGTCAAGATTTTGATTCAATACTATTTGGGGCAAAAAGATTAATACGAAACTTTACATTAAGTGGAAAGCGAAAAATACCAAATAGAAACACATATGTCGAAATAGAACCAGAAATGATCAAAATTAATAAAATTTTGAGTAAATACAAACTAACCAGAATACAATTGATAGATATTGGTATATTAATTGGAACAGATTTTAATCCACATAGCTTTCATGGAATAGGAGCGAAAACTGCTTTAAAACTAATTCAAAAACATTCAGCACTAGAAAACATACCTAAAATCAGCGAAGAGTTAACACGGATCAAATTTCATGAAATTCGTAACATATTTTTAAACCCAGATGTAGCACATATAACACAAATTGATTTTAATGAAATAAATTATAATGGCGTAGAAGAGTATTTAATAAATGAGAAAAATTTTTCTGCAGAGAGAATAAAGTCTACACTGAATAAGATGAAAATAAACCTAAAAAAAAGAGAGCAATCTCTAGAAAAATGGTTCAATTAGTCATTAAGGATCTGTTAAAATATATGCGTATTAATTATATTTAATTTGATACGCATACTTCATCGTTTGTATTTTGGTGAATTTGTTGTTTGTTCATGTTTGTGGCAATTGTGTTATTTTTATTCAATTCATTATTTGTAATTGTATGTATCATTGGAGTAGGCTCTTGTTGTGGAACTTCGGGGAATTTTAGTTCTGTTTCAGATTCAATTTTGGATGAACTCAAGTACGAAATTGCAGATTCTTGAATTTGTGTTTGTTTGTTTTCATCATCATGAATATTATCAATAGTTAAATCAGATATCCGTCTTTGAATGTTTGTAATTTCTACTATTTCATGATTAATATGATCTATCAAATCAGCATTATATGATTTTACAGATTCAAACAAAGTAAGATCAATCTCATTACTTTTATATTGGATTTTAGCATCAAAAAGTAATAATTTTAGAGTTTTAATTTGATCATTTAACTCATGTAATCGATCTTTTAATTTAGTTTCAAGTTGTTTTTCAGTTTCGTCTAAAGATCCAAGTTTTGATTTATATTTCTCATGAATTATTTTAGCATCGTCTTTCATCTCGTCATTTTCAGATACAATATCTATTAATGCTTTCAATCTTCTTAATGTTAATCTTTTCTCACGAATTAATCTCTGTGCATCTAACCTCCATTTAGGTATAAATATTATAACATCTCCTTGAATTACTAATTGATCAAATCTAATTTGTTTTAGGCCGTATGAACCACAATCTATTCCTACAGTTTGTGTAGTGCCATCTATATCTGTTATATTACCAATTGCTTTGCCGATAAATGTACCATACATATCTTTAACAATCTTTCCAATAATATCAATCTCTGAATTATTCATAACTATTAGAACATAAATTCATATAATCATTATTATGTTAATAAGGTTTTTAATTTTTGTAAGAACATTTTAACAAAAATAGAAATTTTAAAATTTGTAGCGGTTTTATTTAAATTTATGATAAATAAACATCAAATATATCAAATATTACATTTTGTGTCCAAACGCTGGTTAGAAATGAGTAAAAATTCATCCAATAAAGCTTTAAACACATTACCTAATGATTTTTGGATGAATTCAGTAGGCGGTAAAGCTGGTAATGGCAGATGGATAACTATGATAATGTATACAGAAGATGAAAATGAGGCAACATCATTTAAAGAGGTATTGATGAGATGGCAATCAAAACGGATCAATAAATCAGATCTAATTCAAATAAAAAAGAAATAATTATCAAAAATGCAGGTTTTGTTAAATATTGAAAAATCTCACTAAAACAGAAAAACAAATCTTATCAAAACATTTTTCTAATTTAAATGATTCTGTTTTCAGTATAATAACTCCAAAACAAGTAGATCGTGGAGCATTAATGTCCAGATATAGTAGAACCGATAAAAGCATGCGGGAGATCTTTTTAGATGAATTCAGAAGTAATGAATCACACGGCGAAGAATTTTATAATAAAATTTTAGTCGAATATGGAGATGACTCTGTTGCCGAACTAGGAATAGGTCAAATTGCAATCGAAGGTATATCCAACATAGCAATAAAAAAAATTGAAGATAGAAGAATTGGCATATCATATTTAGAAAAATCTTCTCGATATGTCATGTGGGATAAAAAAATAAATGGTAAGTATAAATTTTATAGAGATTCAATAATTTTAAACTCAAGATTTGGAGATATGTACCTAGATTCATGCAATTCTGATTTTGATTTTTATTCTAAAAATATTATAGTCATGATGAAATATATTAAAGAAATTCACCCAATAGACAAATATTCTTTTTTAGATTGTGATAATATAGAAAAACCATTTTATAAAATAAATAATGACAATAGCATAAAATTAGCACTAAAAATTTACAATCGTACAATATTAACAAAAACTTTAGATATTCTACGTTTTGTACTACCAGCATCCACATTAACTAATGTAGGTTTAACAGGCAATGGTAGAGCATTTGAATATTTGTTAACAATACTTTTTGAATCAGAATTAGAAGAAGAGAGAATATTGGCATTAAAAATAAAACGAGAGCTAGATCTAACAATAAAATCATTTGTAAAACGTTCTAATGATCAATATGGTATGGCCTTACAAAACTATCATAAAAATATTCATAAATGTACAAAAAATATAATTAACAAATATTTTGTTAATAAACAATATAGAAGATCCATTAACAAATTAGTAAATTATGATAAAGAAATAAATGCTATGAATAAAATAATTGCCGCAATAATATATAAACAATCTAACGGCACTCCATATTCAGAACTACTTAAAGATGTTCAAAAACTAAATGTTAAACTAAAAAACAGCATAATTAACAAATATGTACAACTAAGACATAATCGTAGACAACGACCAACACGTGCATTCGAAATGACTGAATATACATTCGATATAATTACTAGCTATGGAATATTTAGAGACTTACATAGACATAGGATTTTAACAATGGAAAGACAATTACTAACTAGCAAACATGGATTTATAATTCCTGAAGAAATTAAAAAATCAGGCCTTGAAAAAGAATATAATGAATGCATGTATAAATCAAAGAGTTTATATCAATTATTAGAACCCAAGATGCCTTTTAATGCACAATATATTATTAATTTTGCGTATAATTATCCATTTTTTATTAATGTGAATTTACGAGAAATATGTCATATGATAGAATTAAGGACCATACAACAAGGACAAAGAGAATATAGAGAATTGGCTCAAAAATTATTTTTAAATATCAAAGCAGTTCATCCGAATTTATCACGAATTATTAAATTTGCCAATATGAAAAGTTACGAATTAGAAAGGCTTGAATCTGAAAAAAAATCACAAACTAAAAAATTTCGATCAAAGTAGATTAAATTACTAAATATATATTGTTTGTATTGATCATATTTAAAAAATAATTTAATCAAAACATTAAATATAAAAATTCATAAAGTATTTCTATATTGACAAAGGTTTGCGTATAATATTATGTGGTTTTGGCGTAGTGGGACAAAGTTTGTTACAGTTATTAGAATCTAGAAATAAAGAACTATATAAAAAATATAGTATAAAACCAAAAATAATTGCCATATCAGATAGTCACGGTTATGCTATAGATAAAAACGGGATAAATTTTGCAAAAGCAATCACAATCAAAAAAAAATTTGGCACAATAACAAAATATAATAATAATAAATATACCAATGTAACACACCTAATTGATGATATAGAAGCAGATATTCTTATTGAGACAACGCCAAGCAATTATAATGATGCAGAACCAGGTATGACTAACATTATAACAGCGATGAAGAAAAAAATGCATATAATTTCAGTGAATAAAGGACCACTAGCATTAGCGTTTCCGTCTTTAATGGAAATAGCTCGTCACAACAAAATCATATTACGATTTAGCGGAACAGTAGGCGGCGGTACTCCAATATTGAACTATGCAAAAAATAGTTTATACGGTGAAAGGATACTATCATTTTCAGGAATACTTAATGGAACTACAAATTATATTTTAACTAAAGTAGAACAAGGTATGACGTTTGATGATGCATTAGCTGATGCAAGACAAAAAGGGTATGTCGAAGCTAATGAATCGTTAGATTTAGATGGATTAGATTCTGCTGCAAAACTTGTAATATTGGCTAACTGGATCATGGGTATGAAAGTCACGTTAGCAAACATTTCTATCAACGGAATAAGAAATATAAATCAAAATGACATCAAAATTGCACGCAAAAGTAACAACGTATTGAAATTAGTTTCACAATGCAATCAAAAACTAAATGTAGGATTACAAGAAATACCACATAACGATCCTTTATGTGTAAGCGGCACATTAAATGCAATATCATTCACCTCAGAACATTCTGGAACGCAATCTATAATTGGTCATGGAGCTGGCGGCATAGAGACAGCCAGCTCAATAATTAGAGATATGATAAACATAAAACAGAACATACAAAATAATGAAATCTAACTTCATTTCCAAACGTGAAACATCAGAAGTACTTAAAGCAATTTTTGATCAATGGAAAATTACTTTGCCAAAATATAAAAATTTAAAAATGTTTGAAATTAAAAATTATATAATATTTACTTCTGATGATTTTTATGTAATAAAAATAAATAACATTTTTATTCCTAGTCTTTTATCGTTAGATATACTAAGACAATTTGCACATGTAACTATAGATATGAATGCTATAAAATTTATTTGTAACGGTGCAAATATTATGAGACCTGGCATAGTCAACTTTACAAAATTTGCAAAAGATGATATCGTATGTGTGATCGATAAAGCTCACAATAAATTTTTGGCAGTAGGAAAATCTGTTATATCAAGTGAAGAAATGCAAAATAAATCAAAAGGAATTGTGATAAAGAACCTACATCATATTGGCGATACATTTTGGGAAAGTATGAAATTTGAAATTAATTAGTTTTTGGTCATTTCTCTAGAATGATTTTTATCTATTATTAAAATATCAATTCCATCTCCGCTGAATGAATCTCTAAGCGTAGCAGATTCTACAGATTTTATAGCTAAGTTAATTGCATCTTGTTCGTTTAATTTATTTTGGAATTGTGAATCTAATACCGCCAATGCCATTTCAGCACCAGTACCAACTGCAGCATAATTATCTGGTAAAACAGATCCAAGAGGATCTAGTGTGTATATAGAAGGTTCATTTATTATGCCGCCAACTATTACTTGTGTTAGTAATGGAAAAAATCGTCTTTCATACATCATGTTAGATATCATTTTTGCTATGGAATTTGGTGATATTTCTCTTTTTAATTCCATTTTACGTATTTTAGCCATTGCCTGTACTTGTAATGACAAAATTTGCATATCTGCCACAAGTCCAGCGCAAGCAGCACCTACACGTGGAGTTAATTGAAATGTTTTTTTAGTAGATTTACTCACAAGAAAATTACCATAGGATATTCGTCGTTCGCTTGCAAAAACAACACCACCATCATAAATTATTCCTACTGCAGTAGCACCAGGCATGTACATATAAGACATATAATGAAATTTATTTAATATAATAAAGGTTTTTCTGAGATTATGAATTAATTTATTACGTCATATTGTTTCATAATGTACGGTAACATTTCTATTAAATCTGTGGCTACGATATGGCATCCATATTTTTCTTGTGCTAATTTTCCAGATCTACCATTAATATATACAGCTACAGAAGCTGCTTCGATAGGATTTGTATTTTTTGCAAGCATAGTAGCAACTAACCCCGATAATATGTCTCCAGTACCACCAACAGTCATTGATGGAGTTTGTTTCTGGTTAATATATGTAACCACACCATTAGATATTATATCTGTAGAACCTTTCAATAATATGACGACAGAGTTCTGATCAGCTAGTTTTTCAACAATCGATATACGATCTGGTAAATGTAATGGAGGCATTAATCCAAATAATCGTTTAAACTCCCCAGAATGTGGTGTTACGACCGCATTATTATTAGGTAATAAAGGCAATATATCTGCAACCAAAGCACTTGCATCTAATGACAGTCTTATACCACGATCCAAAAGTTTGTCTATTAATATTTTCAAAGGTATTTTATCTTCTATTTTTGAACCCATGCCAATAGTTACTGAATCAATATTAGTCGGTATAGATCCTAATAATTTATTAACTGTACCACGCGTAAGTTTTGGATCCATTAATGGTATTACTATTAAATTTGGAGA
>WTHC01000032.1 GCA_011523285.1 Nitrosopumilaceae archaeon
ATATACGACGGCACATACACAATAAAGATAAATGCATCAGATCAAACTAAATTAGATATAGGAAAAATTAATCTTGATGTTATTTATCATAGCATATTTGCTATTATATGTGGTATTATCTTTATGTTAATTCCATTTTTTCATAGATTAAAAGTTTATAAAATTGCACAGCCAGAAGAAAAAATTTGATATATTGGAATACATATTATCGTATCAAGTACCAACAAGCTTAAATTAAATATTAACCAACCAATTGAAAAAATGAATAAAATTATTGAAATTATAAATAATAAATCTAATTTTTGATTATTTATAGAGGATATGAGCAAAGCTCCAAAAGCTGTTAATGATAAGCCAGATTCAAGAGTTTGATGAGGTATAGAAATAAGACCGTCCAATCCAAAAATATCATGTGATATCGAATCAATATAACCAGCTGAAAGTTGTAACACCGCGCCAATCATTATGATCAATAACCCAAATTTCATCTTTGTTTTACATTTTATTAAAAACAGAATTCCCATTATTGCTGAAATAGATATTGTTATGATCCCAGAATAAACTACGATATGTTGTATTGTCCAGAAGTATTCAGGTTCATGTAATATGTGAGATATGGAGTCCCAAATACCTCCAGAAATTTCTAAAAATAATCCACATAGTGTACCAATTAAAATAATTTGTTGGGTTTGTTGTGTTTCTATGTGCAGAAACAAATTTTTATCAGATATTCTCAATTTTATAAAATATGTAATTGAATTATATATACATATTATATTATACTTGTGATAATATTGAACCCTGGACTTGGAATTATCAAGCATAAATTAGAAAAAAAGAAAGATGCTGTTTCTCTAGCAATTTCAATAACAATAAAAAAATATAAAACTACAAAGATCAGCGTTCTTGAAACTAAATATGATTATAATGCAGGAGAGTGGTATATAGCTTTAGAGCAAGCCAATAAAAAAATAATAATAAGACTAAACTCTATGGATGGTAAATTATTAGAGGTTAATGAGATTTAGATTTACTCTTAAATTCCACATTAGTAGTATTGTTTTGTTGAATTACGATTAGTCCACTGTCACGTAGTTGATTTATTAATTGTAGTACTTCTTTTTCGACTTGGGCCCTTTGCAATCCAGTTTTTTGTGAGAATATGTCAACAAGTTCAGTTATTTTTCGTTGCCCATTACATAGTTTCCAAAAATCTATAATGGATTGGTTAACCATAAATCCTTGTTTATGTTCATTTGATAAGACCAAGGACCCATCCTCTTGTTTTAACAATGTACCAACGCCTTGTGGCATTGCAGTGTCGTAGTTTATTGATATCGGTGTACCTCCCAAAGACATGTTTTTGAGAACAGATTTTCCTTCTTCAGACATTTTGTCAATAGACCATGGAGGATCCCATACAATATCGACTTTAACTTGATTAACACCAGGGACTTTTTTGGCATATCTAGTAACATCTTGTATCAATGTTTCATGTAGAGGGCACCCCTGAGTAGTCATTGTCATTTTTATTTTGACATCATTTTGATCTGAAACGGATACGTCATATATTAATCCCATGTCAACTATGCTAATTGGTATTTCTGGATCCATGCATTGTTTTAATGATTTGGTAATTTGGTCAGCATTAACTACATTCATAAATCAGAAATCTAGTTTAAATAATAAAAACTTTCTACTTAATCAAATAATTTCTTAATAGATATTTGGTATGGATTGATTGCTATTCCTTTTTCAGTTATTATGCCACTTATTAGATATGGTGGAGTTATATCAAATGCAGGGTTTATCACACCAACATCTTCTGGTGCAGTTTTCTGGTTGCCTATATTAGTTACTTCGTTCGAATTACGTTGTTCAATTACAATATCTTCAGGTTTGTTGTTTAAATCAAATGTAGACAGCGGAGCTGCTACGTAAAATGGAATTTTGTGGTATTGAGCAAGTATAGCTAATTGATATGTACCTATTTTATTAAATACATGTCCAGTTGACAAAATTCTATCTGCGCCCACTATTACTTTGTTTACTAATTTGTTTCCCATAATATACCCAGTAGCTGTATCAGGTATTACATCCACATCAATTCCATCGTGTTTTAATTCAAAAGCTGTAAGTCGCGATCCTTGTTGTATTGGTCTAGTTTCAGTAGCAATTACTTTGATTTTTTTTCCTAGATCTTTAGCTGAACGTATAACTCCAAGCGCGGTGCCATATGAGACTGTAGCTAATGCACCAGCATTGCAATGAGTCATAACAATATCATTATCATTAAATAATTCTGAACCGCATCTACCAATTGCCATATTTGTTGTAATGTCATCGTTAGCTAATTTGTTAGCAGTTCGAATGATAGATTTTTTGACATCATGTATATTGCTACATTTTTTAGCTGCATTCATTACTTTGTCTAATCCCCATGACAGATTTACTGCTGTTGGTCTAGTTGCAAATAATGTTTGTTTTGCATTTTCTAGATCATTGATTAATCCATTAATTGTTGTAGCTTTGCTTTCTAGAGCAGCCAATGACAATCCGTATGCGCCAGCTACACATATCGCGGGTGCGCCACGAATAATTAAATTTTTTATTGCGTCTGCAATTTCAGTGTGTTTAGTATATTTTACAAATGTTAGATTATTTGGCAATTTAGTTTGATCTATCATAATCACAGAATTATCTTTCCACTCAATGGTTTTAATACTCAACTGTGATCAGAATACTATATCTACAGTATAAATTACTATGGATATCTAGCTTTCAAAATATGAAAGCAATCATAGATAAGTAGATTTTGAAATGTTAGATATTAAGTGCTTGTTGTGCATTATGAAACATTTGGCTTTTAGCACATCCTGCAGCTAATTCGTCGCCAGCTCCACGTCTCATTAATCCCCTATAGAGACCGTCTTCTAATTTAACACCTTCACGTTTTTCCCACTCTTCTACTGTGATCGAATATTTTTTTTGAATCCTGTCACGATACCACTCAGGAATAACATTAAAAGCACAGAATGGGATTATTCGTAGGTCTGGAGTCAAATAATGTATATCACATCTTTGTAGTCTTTCTAGATCTTCATTGTATTTGTCTTGGAAATGCATCATACCTAAGAACAATCCTTTAACATGCCAAGATCCCACAGAATCAAAAGTTCGTTTCATTAGTATTTTACCAAACATTTTTGCTAAATCTAATCCTGTAGGTTGTTTTTTCTTATCTATGAAACTAGAAAGTTTTCTTACTACTTCAAGCATTGTAAAATATTTATTTTTTCCTGAACGCATTTCTTCAGATTTATCCTCAAATAATTCCAACATTCCTTGAATATCACAAAACTTAGTTAACGGAACAAATTTTTTGGTGTCTTCATCCTCAAAGATATATGTACCAGCACCACAAGCAAAATGTATAGATAATTCATATTTAGGTTTGGATGAAAATGCTTCTATAACGTTCGTCAATGGCATACAACTAGGTACAGGGAACCAATCATCTATTGTTACTTCACCATTAGTTTGTTCTTCTATTCTTTGAATACAGTCAGGTATTGTTATTCTATACTTTTCACGTTCAGTTTTACCCATTCGTCCAGTCAATGAAACTGGTTGAAAGTTAACTGCATGTACAACATCCATGTTTTTTTGTGCATAACGTATGATACCACCTAGTTCATGATCATTTATTGATTTAATTACTGTTGGAACGAATACTACAGTAGTTCCTGTCTTCCTGCAGCTATCTAAAGTATGTGGTATTTCCCAGTGGTTTTTTGGATTAGTACGAGGTGTTACTCCATCAAAACTCAGATACAAGTTATTGCATCCTGCAAGTCTGACCTCTCTAGCAGCTTCTGGATCCATTGCATGGCGTATTCCATTAGTATTCATTTGTATATGATCTACTCCTTCTTCTTTCATTATTTTTATAATATCAGTGATATCTTCTCTCAGCATTGGTTCGCCACCAGTTATTTGTATTGAATTTCCAGGGATTGGTCGTTCTGCTCTTAATGTTTTCATCATAGATCTGACCTGATCATGAGATGGTTCATACATATAAGCTCCTTCTAACCCTTTTTTAACGTAAAAGAAGCAATACCAACAAGTTAGATCACATCTGTTTGTGACTATCATATTAGCTAATCCACTATGCGATAGATGGTTAGAGCATAGACCACAATTATTTGGGCATGAACATTTGTCAATCATCACATTTGGGGCATGTGTACCTTTTCCATCCATCCAATAAGTACTAAATTTTTGATATAATGCATATGAACCGAAATAAAGTTCTTCGCATTCACCATGAGAAGGACATGTTTTTGTCATATACACTTGTCCTTTTCGTTCAAATATTTCAGCGTCTAATATCATATTACATTCTGGACATATGCTTTGAGTAAATCTTATAGCAGATTTTTTGCCTGTTTTTTTAATTGATTGATTAGCAATTTGGATTAATGCCATGTAACATGAAAAATAATTCATAGTATTTAATAAATTTCATACTAGCCACCGTATATTTAGTATATAAATATGAAATTTAAATATAGAAAAATAGAGATCTAATAAATGAATATTTCTGATAAAACTCGCAAATCATTAGAAAAAATAGGCCTCACAAACTATGAGATTAGAACGTATTCAGAATTATTAAAAGAAAATGATCTCACCGCTTCAGATTTAAGTCAGAAATCTGGCGTGCCGTATTCTAAAATCTATGAGATTTTAGGAACTTTAGAAGATAAAGGATGGATATGCTCTGATGATTCTAGACCTACAAAATATTTTGCAAAATCACCAAACACAGGCTTAGAATATACTAAACAAAAATTTGAATCTGAATTTAAAGAAAATCAAAATGTCATTCTGAACGAATTGGTACCGTTATATAACAAAAGTGGTACTAATGAAAAACCTGACATTTGGGTATTAACTGGGATAGTAAATATCGGTATAAAAATTTTAGAAATGATCGAATTGTGTAAGAATGAAGTGATGATAGCACTTCCAGAAGCTGGAGAATATCTTGTCAAACAAGCTATACCAAAACTAAGACTGCTTCACGATAAAGGTGTTAAAATTACAATATTGATATCAGATAAGATGGATACACAACATTTGAAGCCAATATTCAGAATTGCTGAAATAAAAGTCAAAAAAGAATTGTTTGGAGGTGGAATAATTTGTGATAAGCGGTATGTCATAATAGTATTTGGTAAAATTGGAGATTATGATGAATATGTAGCAATATGGGCAGATCATATAGGGTTAGCAGGATTTGCAAGAGAATATTTTGAATATTTATTAAAAGATTCTAATGAAATTAATTATGGCAATACCAAAAGATGAAGTTTTCTATGTATGTACTGCAGATAAAGAACATATAGAAATGTATCTTAAGGCAATTTGGTATATAAAAGAGAAAAAAAATCCAATAAGGATTAGCACTATTGCCAAAATGTTGAACGTCAAACAATCAAGTGTTGTCCAAATGCTAAAAAAATTAAATCAAAAAAAGCTAGTTAGTTATAATAGAACATATGTGGAATTAACACCAGATGGAGAATCAATAGGAGCTAATATGATACGTAATAGCAGACTATTAGAAGTGTTAATGCAGAATTCATTAAAAGTAGAAATAAATGAAGAAATTGTTTGTGGTATAGAACATCATATGAATAAACAATTTACAGATGCATTATGTACCATGTTAAAGCATCCTAAGAAATGTCCACATGGACATAATATACCAAATGGGATTTGTTGTACACATTGGCATTAAATGTATATAATAGAATATGATTAACGTAGTATGGCCTGTTTTTGTGGATGTAAAAAATATATTAAAAATGACAATGGTTTTAAAATTGGTTGCATATCATGCAAACATGGTCCACAAAATCATGATGACGAGTTTAGAAACGCCAACAAATCAAAAGGTGAGATTTAATGTGGCAGACTCAGAACTCAAGATCCATATCATAACTCAAATTTACTAATTCATCAATGTCTGCATATAGCAAATTGATTAGATCACATTTAAGAAGCTTGATAAATAGTAAAATACATAATTATGAAAAATGGTTGAAATAGATACCCCTTCTTCATTAGAGAATTTTAGAAAGTTCATAATAGCTAGTACATGTAGTTCATTTGCACCAAAAGAGTATACCGAAGATCCTGAAATTTTTCCAGAACGTGAAGATAATTTTGGTGCAGTATATGTTGAAGCTGCAGACAAAGTAACATTAAAAAAAATTAGGGAAATCACATTTGTCAACGCTAGAGACATACTAGGAGTGATTTATAATTCGAAGAGTGGCAATACTAATCTAAAATGGAGGCAAATTCGTAAAAATCATGGCAAAGTTACTGGAAATGCTTCACAAAATTCATTGGTCAATCTTGTCGATGGCAACGTTTTAACATTAGCGTGGGTTGAAAATTATGTTAAAAAAAAACAACAGGTAAAGAATAATCAAATAGACAAACCTCAAAAGTAATGCAGAGCAAAATAATCGATAAAAATTCTATATATGTGGTGGCAGAAGAATTTGATGATTTATTAACATTACGTAGGATTATTAAAAAAAATGATCAAATTGTAGGTAGTACAACATGGTCATTAAAAAAAAATAGCGAATACATCAGACCAGACAAAACAGAACGAATTAAAATTAAAATTGTTTTACAGGTTGAAAAGATAACAATGGTTGTGGAGTTTAATAGACTGCAAATAAGTGGAAAAATAATTGAAACAAACAATGAGTTTGTCTCGCACGGCGCTCATAATTCACTATACATACAAATTAATGAAGGCGTGAAAATAATCAAAAGAAATTGGGGGTCGGAAGAAAAAGATCTTATTCAACGTAACAAAAATATGGGTTTTTTATTATTATCAGTAGAACGTGGTAATTATAGTATAGGCATTATCAAAGGAACACATTTACAAATATATCCAGATATTAGATTTGGATCTACTGGAAAACGATATAAATCAGATTTTAATGTAAGAAAATTTTTCGACATGATTAAAAATTCGTTGCTGTCTATTACATTAGATGATTATGAGAGCGTTATTATTTTTGGTCCTGGAGATACAAAGAATAAAATATGCAATTATCTTCAAACCAATCTAAAAAATAAAATGAATATTAAAGTGGCAGATGGGATAGAATCTGGAGGCGAAGACGGAATTCACATATTTGTAAAATCGACAATAATGAAAGACATAATGTCAGAAAGCAAACTTGCAAAAGTAGTAAGTATAATTAATGAAATTATGTTTTTAGCTAATAAGAAAAGTGAAAAATTTACTATGGGTTTTGTTCAAACTAAAATGGCCAATGAATGTAATTCTATTAAATCAATTGTATTTTCATATAAAATAATGGAAATGGAAAACGAAGAAGAAATTATTGGTTTGCTAAACAGTATAGAAAAAAAAGGCGCAAAAATTTATAGTGTTGATTCTAGTACAGATCTAGGTCTACGTGTAACCAAGTTAGGAGGAATTGTAGCTTTACTCAGGTTTGCTATTGCAATTTGATGTTTGAGAAATTAACCAATCAGAATATTTAGAGCATAATGAAGCGGAATTAATTTCTATTATTTCTGGCGTGTCATAAGGATGATTTTTTTGAATGTAGCTTACTAGAGCGCGTTTGTTTTTTTGAGTTGTTTTAAAAATAACTAAAAACTCTTTGCAATTTTCAATTTTTCCCTTCCATGAATAAATTGATGATTCATGTATAATATTAACACAAGCTGCCATACGACTTTTAATACATTTCAACGCTTGATCTATGGCTATTTTTCTGGTATTATAGGCAGTCATCAACATTATGAATTTCATAGTAAACGATAAATGTATGTAATTAAAAAAAGTAACAGTAATTTTGGAATCAGAATTAATAACAGAAAACTCAATAGTGTACGTATTAGCAGTATGGATTGTAATAGTCATAACAGCTAAAATATTGAAGTTGAATAGATACGGCTTTGAAATAAAACCATATAGTATTGTTTATAAAAATCACAATATTCAATCAATTTTTACAAAAATATTATCAAAAACAAAATTTATCACAAACGTGTTTGCAAAAATCAGTTTGATATCTGGTTTTATAATGATGGCGGTTGCATTTTGGTTTCTGTTACATAATATATTGAATTTTTTTGTAAGGCCTTCAGAATTTTCAGAAATGACATTATTAATACCTGGAATTACATTAACTTCATCTACATCAATAATATATTTCTTGTTATCCATACCAATAGTATTAATTATACATGAGGGCGCTCATGGGATCGTGGCAACTTTAGAGATGATTAAAATCAAGTCTGGCGGTTTGGCAATATTCGTAGCAATGTTTGCGGGTTTTGTAGAACCTGACGAAGAAAAATTTTCCAAAGCTAATAAAATATCTAAATTAAAAGTTATTAGTGCAGGTGCTACTTCCAATGTTTTGTTTTCATTTATTTTAGGTGCTATTTTAATAACTAATCCATTTTTTGCAATGATAATACCAGAACCTTTTGTTAGTTTGTTATATAGATCTACAGAAGGCGTTACAATAATATCAATAATGAGTGGTTCTGGAGCAGAGAAATCAGGTCTATTACAAGACGATATAATAATTAGAATAAATGATATAAATATTAAAAATCCAGTAGATTTTCAGAAAGTGAAAATACTTCCAAATGAAATTATTTCTGTAGATGTGATAAGAGATGGAGAAGAATTAAACTTTCTAGTAAAAACAATTCAAAATCCAGAAGATGTAGAGTCTGGATTAATAGGTATAATTAGAGATAATTCATTACCGTATAAACCAATATACAATATAATCGAATGGAACAGCCATGAAGTATCCATGTTTTTAATATGGTTATGGATGATTTCATTTTTTATAGGTATTATCAATATGTTACCATTACCAATATTAGATGGTGGGAAGTTTATTCATAGTATAATATATGATAAGATCAATGACAAGAATAGCAAAATAATAATGTCAGTAATATATTCGATGACATTCATTATATTTGGTTTGAATATAACATTGTCTTATATAAAATCTGGTTGGTTTACAATATGAAATTAAACGACAGTTATGATCGTGTAGGAAGGAATGAATGTAGCAAATGCAGTTTGAGAGCTGCTGTTTTCTTTCGTAAATATTCTGGAGAAAAATTATGTAAAGATTGTTTTTCAAACTCTATTTTACATAAAACATCTAAAACCATCACGAAGTACAACATGATAAAACGAAATAATAATGTGGCAGTAGCTGTATCTGGTGGAAAAGATTCATTGGTTTTGTTACACATATTAAATGAAATATCACAGAAATTAGATTTCAATATAAAAGCAATAACTATTGATGAAGGGATAAAAGGCTACAGAGAAGAAGCACTAAAAATAGCACGTGAATTTTGTAAACAGTTGAATATAGAACATCACATCTACTCATATAAAGAATTATTCAAGCTGACTTTAGATGATGCTTTAGATTTACGCAAATCTAAAATGTCATCATGTTCAATTTGTGGTACTTTAAGAAGAAGAGCATTAGACATTGCTGCAAAAGACATTAACTACGATATAATAGCAACTGCACATAATTTGGATGATCAGATACAAACATTTATCATAAATATGATTTCTGGAAACATTAATAAAATTGGATTTATGTGTCCTGATTCTACTACAAAGATAAAACCATTCTCAGAGATATACGAATCTGAGATAGTATTTTTTGCATATATTAATAAAATACCATTTCAATCTGAACCGTGCCCACATATGAACGAAGGGATAAGAACACAAATTCGCGAGTTTGTAAATGTATTAGAAAAAGAACATTCAGGGATTAAAAATAATTTATTACAGTCTATTTTAAAACTTGCAAACAGAACAAAACAATTATCAGATCAAGAAAAAAAAATATGCAAAACTTGTAAAAATTTATGTAGTAATGATATATGTTCGGTGTGTAATATGATATCACGTATTACAAAAACCTAATGCAAATATAATATTTAGTTGTATAATATTATGGTAGTAGGTAGGATCAGGGTGCTAGCCGTGCCCTATTCTGAAACCGGCTATAAGCAGAGATCAGCAACTACGAAATAAATTTCGTAATTGGTGACTCCCGCATAATATGTGAAAATGAAATCACGCCAAAGCGGGTGGTTATAAACCTAAGATCATTCGAAGGAATGATCTGAAGGTTGAACTATCGAAATGGATGAGGACCAGGAGGGAGCAATCCTAAGATAGAATAGCTACGCTTCTTTGTCAACGTGTTGGATTTCATGTATTTTGAGATGGGATTATCGATTATGATTGGAATTTGTGGATCTGCTACCAAAGATAATTATAAAATATAATTGTGATAAATTAGATGAATGAAGAAGATAAATATAACAAGATCCAGAAAAATTTGCCCCAAGCAACTCAATCAATATTTAATGAATTAAGAAAATTTTGTTTGTCATTAGGCAATAATGTCATAGAGGATATAAGAACACATAGAATAGTGTTTTGTAAATCAATCAATTTTAGATGGTTTGTAGATATTAAACCAGACAGCGGTAAGCTTTTTATACGAATACAAAAAAACAGAAAAATGAATAGAATATTTGATTCAGATTATAATATAGAAGAAATAAAAAAATCAATACAAGATGCATACGACAATATTCGCTAATATAAAATTACATACATAAAATATACTTGCTGTATTAGGTGAGTTTGTGTTACAAGCTAACTAATCATA
>WTHC01000017.1 GCA_011523285.1 Nitrosopumilaceae archaeon
CTATTAATTTCTTGCTTATCATATTGATTCTATTTTCTTTGAAAATTTTGCTTAATTTTACTAAAAGTCGATAATCTATATGGTGTGGCTTATTTTCAGGTGGATTTAATAGGTTCACATATTCATATAGGCCTTTGAGTTTTATTATTTTTGATTGATTGTCATATTGTTTGTGATCTCCAAAAAATATATTTTCTATATCGTTGTACTCGCACATTAATGATGGTATGTCTGAAAGACCTAACTCTCTAGATCCTGTTATCCTTTTATATAACAAAAGTAAAATCGATTTAACCGTCCCATATCTTAACCAATTTTGGTGGGTTACAACATTGCCTGAAGATTTTGAAATTTTTTTCCCAGTTTTGTCTAAAAACATTTCATATTTTACATGGTATGGATGTTTGTATCTTAATATTATGTCAGACACCCAATCGTTTGTACTTACAGAACTCATTATGTCTTTTCCATAGGCCTCAAATCTAATATCTAATGCTTTCCATCTTGCAGCAAATTCTACCTTCCATGCCAGTTTCCCTAAATCATTAATTATACTAGATTCTCCTTCGTGTTTGCAACCATTAATGATTTTATTCCCTATCTTAGAATCATTGCATTGATATTTGACTTTTTTTTCTGGAATTATATATTCATAGGCTGTTGTAGTATAGATTTTTCCGCAGTTATCACAAACTGGAAAATACGGCAAATACTTATTGTATTTTGTTTGACCTGTGATCTCTTTTATCTTCAACCCAATTTTTACATGATTTGATAATATCTTATCGATCTCATTTTGTAACAAATTCTTCTTATATATTTCATTAGCATTTTTGAAAATATATTTTATACCTAGCTTATCTAACCCATCTAGTAATAAACTACTCATATGCATTCCATAAGAATCATGACATCCAAAAGGATCTGTTATTGTTGATACAGTTTTACCTATATCTTTTTTTAAATATTCTGGAAATCCTTTTGGTATACTTCGTAATCCATCCATGTCGTCTGAATATGTAATTAATTCTGATTTATATCCAAAATTTTCAATAGCTAATTTCACACCATATGCTCTTACCGCATCGCCTAAACTGCCAATGTGAGGTATTCCAGATGCTCCTAATCCACTTTCAACTCGCATCATTTTTATGTTTCTGCCTATTTGTTTTTCACGATCGATCATTTCTAAGGCTAATTTATCTATCCACGTTCCTTTGCCAATAATTTTATCGTTTTTATCCATATAATTTTTTTTCCATATATGATCCTGATAAATAATATCCAGCATTCTTATAGTATTTTCTTGTACCTACTGCACTTATTACTAATATTAGTTTAGAATCAAATTCTTCTTTTGCTATTCTTTCTGCATTGTTAATTAACATTTTTCCTAACCCATAATGTTGTATGCCTCCTATTTCTTTATTACCTATATCGATCAATTTACCATAAACATGAAGTTCACGTATTATACAATATTTTTCAGATCTTATTTTATGTTTTTCACTAGGACATCGTAGTCTAAGAAAACCATAAATTTTATCATTTTTATCCACATAAGATAAAAACACTTCATGTCCTTCTGAAGAATAGTAGTTTTCCCTCGACAGATTTATTCTTGCTGTATTTTTATCTAATCTAACTTCTCTACAACGTATACATTTACACACAATATTTTTTTGTTGTAGTTTTTTACTTATGATCTGACGTAAATTTCCCATCTTCGGACCTGCTATTATCTCATTGTGTTGTATTTCTCTTTGTATCCTCATTATTCTCACCCATCTGGGAACGTTTTTTTTGATCTCTGTTATTATTTTTATCATATTCTCATCAGAATAAGGTTTGTATTCTCCTCCAATATATTGACTGTATAATTTGGTATTTTTGACTACTAATGTTGGATAGATCTTTAACATATCTGGCTTAAATCTCGAATCTGTGAAAAGCCTTATGAAATCGTCTATGTCATTTTCCATATTGGTCCCAGGTAATCCGGGCATCATATGAGCTACTATTTTAAAACCAAAATCCTTTGCGATATGAAATGAATTTATTACATCAGCTAGACTATGCCCTCTATTTACTATTTCATATGTATTTTGTTGTAGATTTTGGACTCCTATTTCAATTCGAGTTATTCCATATTTTAACATAGATTGTACATGGATTTTTTTACAATAATCTGGTTTTGTTTCTAAAGTAAACCCGACATTTCTAATTTTAGCATTTTCATTATTTTTTTTAGATTCTTCTAATGTTGATGATGTATATTCATTCAACGCATCATAACATGATTTTATAAAATAGTCTTGATAAGACTTTGGCATAAATAAAAAAGTACCTCCTACTACAACTAATTCTACTTTAGAAGTATTATGCCCTAATTTCATTAATCTCTGCAAACTATCTGTTATCTGTAATTTTGGATCAAAATTATTTTTAATAGAATTCAAAGTTATTGGTTCATTTCCAGTATAACTATTTGGTGAGTTTGATTTTATACCGCCTGGACAATATGTGCATTTACCATGTGGGCACGAATATGGTTTTGGCATGATTGAGATTACTGCCACTCCAGAAGATGTTTTGATTGGTTTCTTAACCAATATTGATTTTAGCTTATCTAAATTTTTATTTGACACTACTGATAAAATATCTGTTTTTTTTGGGATTTGTTTTAACATATATTTTTTGCAAATTTTTTTTATTTCATTTTGTACATTTATTTTATCATCGTAATTTGATATTGATAATAAATTATTTGAAATTTCTAAACATGCATTTGTAAATACACGATCAGATCCTTGCATAGTTCTAATTTGATAATTTTACAATTAAGTTTTGTTATAATGATGATTATTGTTATTTAATATTTTTTGTTTTGATCTGTTTTCCATAATCTAATTTTAACCATATTGGTGTTATTATGGTAGTGGCAGCGACCATAATTACTATTGTTGAATATACATTTGATGTAAGTATTCCAGATGAAACGCCAACTCCAGCAACAATTAATCCTACTTCGCCTCTAGATATCATCCCAATTCCTACACGCATTCCTTGTGATTTGTTTTTTAAGAATATGCATGCTGGTAAACCACATCCAAACAGCTTAGTTATTATGGCTATTATTATTATTATAGAACTTAATAACAATATTTCAAAATTAACTTCATGAAAATTAACCTGTGCTCCTATTATAGCAAAAAATAAAGGAGCAAATATCAATCCTATTTTGCCAATAAAACTTTCTACTTTTCCAAATACTTTAGTTGTAGAAAGAGACATTCCAACTGCAAATGCTCCAACTATTGGAGATAATCCTATTGATCCTGCCAACGCCGCAGCTCCAAAAAAAGCCGCTGTAGAAATACCTTCAATACTTCCTTTAGCTTTCCAAAGCCTCGGAGTCACTAACTTAGGAATTATAATAACTGCTGATAGTAACATTACTCCAAAAAATCCCAAGACTTTGATTATAGTTAATACAACATCTGTTATTTCAATCTGATCTACTCCACTTGTTGTTAATGATGTCACTACTGATAAAACTGCTATTGCAAGTATATCATCCACAACAGCTGCCCCTATGATTAATCTTGCTTCTGCAGATTTAATTTTACCAAATTCGCTTAAGACTTGTATTGATATAGCTATACTTGTAGCTGTTAGTGCGGTAGCTATTAGCATTGATTGTAATGCATCAAACCCAAATATCTGAAATACTATTAAACCAGAAAAAAATGGAATTATGACTCCGAGACTCCCTACTGTAAAAGATGCTTTGCCCCCTTTGATAAATTCTTTTGGAGTCATTTCCAAACCTGCCATAAATAAAATAACAATTGCTCCAATATCTCCTAATATTCTAATTTCTTCTCCTATTTGCACCAACGGTTCTCCATTGATTATTAAAAATGATCCTAATGCAAAAGGTCCTATTATAACGCCAGCTAATAATTCACCTAACACGATAGGTAATTTGATTCTTAAAAATAATTCTGTCATTAGTTTAGATGCAAAAAGTAATATCCCTACGCTTATGATTACTTGAATAAAATGAGTTTCTTCCAAATTTAACACTTATTCCTGCTATACAATCAATATAAATTAAGTCAAATATAATCAGACAATAACTTTTTCATCATTTATAAATACTCCAATTTTATTAATTATTTCGCCTATTTTTTGGCATTTCATATTGTGGTTTTTGCATATTGATACAATTGTTTTTGTTTCTGTTGTAGGAGCAATTATGCAAAATCCTATCCCCATATTGAATGTTCTATACATCTCGGTATTTTGTATATTGCCTTCTTCCTGAATTAATTTCATAATTGGTGGAATTTTTGGCATTTTATATAAATTAAAACCTGTCTGACACAAACGTAATAATTTTGTAAACCCGCCTCCAGTTATATGTGCTAATCCATGTATGTTACATTTTTTTAACATTTCCAGGATGGGATCTACGTAAATCTCTGTAGGCGTAAGAAGCTCATTTCCTAATATGCCTATATTTTTTATTTTGTCTTTGAGAGAATATTTGGATAGTAATATTTTCCTAACTAAAGAATAGCCATTAGAATGTAATCCGCTACTATCTATACCTATTATATTGTCTCCATGTTCTATTTTTTTATCAATTATGTTATTTTGTATTGTTCCGACCACAGTTCCAGCTAAATCAAAATTGAAAATTTCTCCTGATATTAAATCTGGCATTATGGACGTTTCTCCGCCTATTATTGCAATCTTTGACTTTTTTGCACCCTGTACTACTCCATCAATAATTTTTTTGAAAATTTTTCTATTATTTTGATTAGCAGCTATATAATCTACAAAAGAAATTGGTTTAGCACCTACGCATATTATATCATTCACATTCATTGCTACGCAGTCGATCCCAACGGTAGAATATTTGTTCATTAAGCTAGCTATTAATGTTTTAGTACCAACTCCATCAGTATGTAAAGCAATTGATAAATTATTTATTTTAATAATTCCAGCATAATGATCAAATCCATGTATAACATGTACATTTTTTGGTATTTTATGAGTGCTTATTATAGATTGTCCTATTGTATTTTGACTTAATCTTATTTTCTTTAAGTCTATGCCTACGCTTTTATAGCTTATCATAATTTAATAGTTGTATATGTTTAAAATTATTAAATTTTTAGTACTTATTTATTCATGAATAATCCTAACATTGTTTTACCTTTCGTGGTTATAGAATATATAGAATTGGTACCTATGTTAATTTTAGAGATAAAATTATAATTTACACAAAAACGTAAATAATTTAAAAAAGATTTTTTCATTCTAATATTTGATTTTAAATATAATTCAGAAAAATTCATTGGTGCTTTATGTAATTGGTATAATAATTTTATTAATGATAGTGTGTTATAATCATGTGTACGTGCTTTTATAGTGTCCAAAATTTGAACGTCTTTTTTTATTATGAAATCATTAAACTGCTCTGCTATTTCGATCGGTATGTATGTCAACCTATTTTTCATTACTGGTTGTACGGTACATTACTTTATTAATCTTAATGTCTTTTGGCAGATTAATTTACGTGCGGATTGTTTAAACAATAATACACATGATTATTTTTATGGATTTGACACAACATATGATTTTAACAATGATTGGAATAATCATGTTATGTGTTGGAGGTAATTGGTTAGTTAATGCATCTGTATTTTTATCACAGAAACTTAAAATTAACAAATTAATTATAGGTATAACTATTGTTGCTATAGGTACATCTATACCAGAACTAGCTACTAGTTTTGCCGCAATAGGGATACATGATAATTTGATATTAGGAAATATTATTGGTAGCAATATTGCTAATATAGGCTTGGTGATGGGGATAACTTTATCCATATCGATCTCTGTATTGCCTACATCAGAATTAAAAAAACAATTATTTGTGATGATCTTTGTTTCTATAATATATTTTATACTTATAACAGATGATGAAATCTCTGGATATGATGGAATTGTATTGCTGATTATTATGGGGATGTTTTTTATTATTACATATTTTGACATTAAAAAAGATAGACAGTTACAAGATGATATTGGTAATATTGATCAAACCTTGCAATTTAAATCCATTTTATTAATGCCATTCGGAATATTATTACTTTATGTTGGTTCTTTACTAACTGTTGACAATGTGGTAATATCTGCTAAATTGTTTGGTCTATCAGAGCGAATAGTTGGGGTTTCTATAGTTGCAATAGGCACCTCATTACCAGAATTAATTACATCAACTTTAGCAATACGAAAGAAATATTCTGATATTGGTGTCGGAAATATAATTGGAAGCAACATTTATAATATTTTATTTATTCTAGGGATATCTTCAATATTAATCCCAATACAAGCTAACTTATATGTCATATACTACGATTCAATTATCATGATCTTATTTAGCTGTTTATTCGCAATTCTGATCATCAAAACTAATAAAATATCTAAAGTCATAGGTTTTTGTTTTATAATTTTGTATACTGTGTATTTATTATTTTCATTTTTAATTGATTAACTAGGACTTGTTATCTACCATTTTCATTTTTACATTTCGCTTATTTTTATACTTAAACTTGTTGATCTTAGTAAGCTCGAAATATGACCCAAATTTATTTATATCATCAACTTCATCTAGCATATCTTTTTGCGTACTTGATTTTTTATCAAAAACATTTAATGTTCTATATAGTGTATCTCTTTGTACTGGTATTCTATTTATTGCCCAAATCATATTTCTAATGTCTGTAGGTTTTACAATTTGACCATATCTTGAACCAGCTGTTGTAGATATACTTTCATTGATTAATGTACCGCCAAAGTCATTAGCACCCCAATTTAATAACATCTGTGACATGGCAAATCCTTCCTTAACCCAAGAAACTTGAATATTGTTTATATTGTTGTTTAGCATTATTCTAGAAATTGCACACGTCAACAAAATATCTTTTACATCTGCTCCTGGTTTAATTCCATCATGTACATCATTTTTATACATTGGTGCTTCTGTGTGTATGAAATTTAATGGAACAAATTCTGTAAACCCTTTTGTTTCATTTTGAATTTTTCTAATAGTTGCAATATGTTTCACTCTATCAATATGTTTTTCAATATGTCCAAACATCATAGTAGCTGTTGATTTGATTCCAAGTTTATGTGCTGTTTTAATAACATCTAACCAATCTTTCACTGTTATTCTACCTGGGGATATTTTATCTCTTATTTCTTGATCTAAAATTTCTGCTGAGGTTCCAGGTATTGTATCTACTCCAGCTTCTTTTAATCTACTGAGAAATTCATGAATAGATATATTGCATCTAGTAGCACCATAAAGTATCTCTTCTGGTGAAAATCCATGTATGTGCATTGTTGGAATAGCTTTTTTTATTGCTTTGCATATATTTTCATACATATTTTGATCCATGTCTGGAGACAATCCAGCTTGAATACAAACTTCTGTTGCTCCAAAATAATATGCTTCTTTGACGCGTTTTATTATTTCATCTATAGGTAAAAAATAACCTTGGCTTTCTCTAAAATCTCTACTAAACGCACAAAAACCACACTGTTTAATACATACATTGGTAAAATTAATATTTCGATTTATGACATAGGTGATTTCATTACCTACTAATTTTTTACGTATTTCATTTGCAACCATCCCTATCAAATAAAAATCTCTTTCTGCAGCTTGATATAATTCTGATGCGTCTTTTATAGTAATTTCTTTATTTGACATAGATCTATCTAATATTGTAGAAATTATAGGATCTCCACATTTAAAAAATTTTTCTATGTTCATAACCAATACTCAGATTTAACCAACAGATCTTTATCCATAATTGGATTCATTTTATCTCTGACATTCTTATCGATATATTTCATAAATTCTGGATATACTGGAAATCTAGATTTCAATATTAGCCCCATCTTTTCTGTATTGTTTTTAATAGTATGTATTTTTGGCCAGGGGCATTCTGGATTTACATAATCTGGCGTTAGTGGAGAAATACCGCCCCAATCATTTATTCCTGCATCTAAAAAATTTTGATATGATTTTGATGATAAATTTGGAGGGATCTGAATATTGGCCTCTGGCATTATTATTCTACACAATGCCACAATTATTTTGAAATACATTTCAGTTGGAGCTGGATAATATTTCATTTCTGTATCTGATTTTGGAAGAAAATTTTGTAAAATTATCTCTTGTATGTTGCCAAAATTTTTATGTGCTTCCTTGATTGCATATATAGAATCAATTATCTCATTATAAGTTTCTCCAATCCCTATTAATAATCCTGTTGTTATTGGAATTTTTAATTTACCTGCATTAGTTAATGTTTTTAATCTATTTTCAAATCTTTTACTTGGTGCCTTGTGATGAGGCATTCCTTTTTTTGTTAATCTATCACTTATATTTTCAATCATAATACCTACACTTGAATTTGTCTTTCGTAGTTCGTGCATGTCTTCTATATTCAAATTACCGGCATTTGTATGTGGGAATAAACCTTCATTTAATACAAGTTCAGATATGTGTATCAAATATTCTGCAGAATTTTTGAAACCATTTTTTTTCAACCAATATCGTGCATATTCATATTTGTCCTCTGGTTTTTCGCCTGTTACTAATAAAGCTTCGACACATCTGTATTTTTTTGCTAATCTTGCTAATTGAGCAACATGTGTTTTATCCATTAATGTTAATTTGGAATCTGACAGCTCAGCTTTATAAGTGCAATAAGAACATTTATCCCTACATAAATTTATTAAATTAAAAAAAACTTTTTTTGAAAATGTGATTGTCTTATTCTTGTATTTATGACGTAAGTATTTTGCAGTTTCAAATAGTTCGTACTGATTATGTAATGCGCCTTTAAAAACATCGTCTATATCATATCTAGAAATTTCTCTATTGTCTAATATCCGATTTAATTTTTCACACTGTAGTACTGGTTTTGCCAATATTTTTGTTTATGGTTTATGATATTTAACTTATATCTGAACATTCTTTACAATCAAATTTTATAAAGATGATTCTTTCAAATCATATCTAGAATATTTTCTACCTCTCCATGATAACATATTTTCATCTTTATGTATCATGACATACAAAAAACTAGCTAGTATAATTATAGAGCCTATCGGCATCAATATTGAATACAGTGGGTTTATTCCTATTTCTTTTATTTCTATTACTATGGCTAAATACATCATAGATGTAGTAAATGTGGATATTGTTAATAAGATCGTAAATACGTATGGTGCTGAAAATATATATGATATTGAATAGATTGAAATTAGTGTCGGCATAAATAGTAAAAATAACATTGCTACAAAAATACCTACTGTATAATATTTATTTTGTATATGTAAAGGCATTATTAGTCTTTTTAATGCATTCCATAATGTAAATAAATCTCGAGACCATATGGCACTAATGAATTTCTCACCTCGTACCATCCTTATCTTGTATCCGGAATCTTTCATCATTTTACCCAATGCGCCATCTTCTATGATCTCATGTTTTACTTTCTCATGAGTGCCTATTTCTTGATACGTTTTTTTATAGATTAAGAAAAAACTACCAAAAAAGTAACCCATTTTTTTTTTAGGATCATTAACTCGTATTGCCGAAAATCTAGTATGTAAAAATACAGATAATATTGGTAACGTGAGTTTAGTCCATACTTCAATACATATTATTTTAGGGATTACTGTTAACACATCTATACGTAATGATATAAAGTGTGATACAGCTAATGATACAGTTTTTTCATGATATGTTGTATCTGCATCTGTGAATAGTAGTATTTCGCCACTAGATTTTTTATAACCTTCTACACACGCCCAATTTTTACCAACCCAACACATTGGTTTCTTTCTAGCATTTACATATATTATTTTTGATTCTATATTGGCATATTCTTTAATTATTTTTTCTGTATTGTCTGTAGATGAGTCATTGATAGCTATGATTTCTAAGTTTACATAATCTTGATGTATTAATGATTTAAGACATTTTGCAATAAATTTCTCTTCGTTTCTTGCAGGTAGAATAATAGAAACTTTGGGAGTATTATGTGTAATTTTTTTAAATTTATTCAAACAAGGTGTATATTTTAATGATGTTAATATGATTTGTATAAAATATATCCATGTTATTGATATTGGTATAAAAATGATAATCATAGCATAGCTAAATATCGACATGAAATCCATAAATTGGATTCGTGTTGGTATTTTATATTTTATATGTTAAATATAAAAATTAAGTATTGTAATAATATGCCAGATGATTATAAAATTTTTGTTGGCAAACATGAATTTTAAATATAGCTTATTTTATCTTAAATTTATTCAATTGGATATATCATTATAAACTATTTTTTTGATGTTTGCAATTTCAAAAATTAGCTACAAATATTGAATTAATATGACATAATATTTTTTCAATATATATTCAATTTTCACGCGTCTATAATAGTTAAAATTCAGAATTATGAATTCAATTATATTTCATAACATTTTTTCTTCTCATAATGTATGTGAATTATTGATATATCTGTATATGTATAACATATTTTTGTCTCCAGCCCAAATTGATTTTCTAGATGAAAATAAGAGAGTCATTGTTTATCTATCATCTTTTTGTCTAATAAATTATTTAATTCGTACATCATGGCAATATTCTGACTTTTTTTACAAATGTATTATAAAATTTATATGCATCATTATATTTTGAATTTCTATAT
>WTHC01000037.1 GCA_011523285.1 Nitrosopumilaceae archaeon
AAATAGACATTATGGTTTAAATTTAATACCAACGCAAATTTGAAAATATCTAAAATGACCATACAAATAATTCCAATACATATAAAACAAGAAATACAAAAACGCACTGATATAATTAAATATTTTATATCTGGAAATATTCAACTGGAAACAAATGATATATTGGTAATTTCACAAAAAATAATTTCAAAACAAGAAGGAAAAATTATTAAACTATCATCAATAACACCATCAATATTATCTATTGGTATTGCTCTTGAATATAATAAAGATCCTAGAATAATTGAAATAATGATGATGGAATCGAAACGAATTGTTAAAATGAAAGATGGTGTTATTATAGTAAAAACTAAACATGGTTTTATATGTGCTAATGCTGGAATTGATGAAAGTAATGTACAACATGGTTATGTCACATTGTTACCAATGGATGCAGACAAATCAGCACAAATAATAAGAAACAAAATTTATCAAATAACAAATAAAAAAATTGCTGTTATAATCTCAGATACTTTTGGTAGACCATTTAGATTGGGACAAACTGATTTCGCAATAGGCACATCTGGAATCAATTTACTAGCTAATTATATTGGAATGAAAGACACTTTTGATAGATCATTGCGTGTCACATCTATTGCTATTGTAGATGAAATCTGTTCTGCTGCTGAATTGGTTATGGGTAAAATCAATCACTGCCCAGCTGCAATAATACGTAATTATAAATTTAATAATAAAACTAGTTGCAAAATTAATAATATATTCAGAGAATATGAAGATGATTTATTCATCTAATTAATAATATATTTAGTAAATATGTAAATTGTATAAATGACTATATTAAATGCAGAACTACATTGTCATAATATTTATTCTAATTTTCATACTGCGAAATTTGATACTCCATATGATGCTGACGTTACTATACGAGCACAATTGGAAAGTTCACTTATAAATGACTTGGATTTAGTATTTATAACTAATCATAATACTTTATGTGGCTACAATAAACTAATTGATTATAAAAACAATCATCACAAATATGAAGATGTTAAAATTTATCCTGCTGAAGAAGTAACTTCATTGCATGGTGAGCATATATTGGTTTATGGACTTACTAAGGAGATAAAAACAGGTCTCACAATACCAGAAATATTAGATGAAGTTAAAAAGCAAGACGCTATTTCGTCTGCACCACATCCATTTGGAATTATTGATTCATTGCGTGAAAAATCAATATATTGTGATATGATAGAAATTTTTAATAGTAATAATGTTGATATTTTTTCCAATATTAAAGCCACATTATTTGCACATTCTAATAATATGATTTCAGTATCTGGGAGTGATTCTCATACTGCTTCAACATTAGGTAAATGCATTAATCAAATTGAATCTGTAAATAAATTGGACGATATCTTGTTTGCAATGAAACATGGTAAAATCAAGATATATAGATCAAATTATATATCTGATGTAGATCTGATTAGATATTTAAAATACAAAATAAATAATTCTAGGGATTATATTAATAACTATATGGTGTATAATTATCCACATTATAAGTGGGCACTTTTATTATTACTTAAGTTATATGAGCATAATATGAATAGTTGTATCTGGAAATCATGTTATAAAATCAGTGTAGCTATATTAAAACAGGTCTCATTCAAAATAAATTTTTTAAATATAAGAAATGATATATCTAAAAATAGAAATTTAAATTCAATTATAAGTCTGATTAAATAATACAATAGATATTAATATGTAAGCAAATTAATTAGCCAGTGGATAATAATTTTGATACAAATATTTCGGAAACATTAGATGCGTGTGGATTATTTTGCCCTGAACCTGTGTTCAGAACTAAAATTGCTTTAGAAAAACTTCAATTAGGAAATGTGTTAAAAGTACTTGCTGACGATCCTGCTTCTGATGATGATATTTCTAGATGGGTAGAACGAAACGGACATATTATGTTACACAAAAGTAAACAAAATAATCATTTTGAATTTATTATTAAAAAGGTGAAATAAAATAATTTGATTACAAATGTAAATAATAATAGGCATGATTCCGTACTAAATAAAATAGGCAATACACCTCTAATCAAATTACATTCTTTATCTAATGATAACATCAAATTTTTTGCAAAATTAGAAAATCATAATCCTTATGGATCTGTTAAAGATAGGGCAGCATATTGGATGATCACAGATGCTGAAAAAAAAGGACTATTAAAAAAAAATTATAGTATTATAATTGAACCTACTTCTGGAAATACTGGTATTGCACTTGCTGGTATTGCCAAGCATTTGGGATATGGAATAGAAATAGTCATTCCTGAAAAAGCTAGTACTGAAACCAAAAAGATAATTAAATCATTGGGTGCTAAAATATACGAAACAACAGACGATCTATGTCCAAAAGTAGGTTCAGGCACCGATCAAAGTATTGCTTTGGCAACATCAATAGCATCTTCTAGACCTCAAATTTATTATTCTCCAAACCAATATTCAAACGAAGCTAATTTTTTTGGTCATTATACTGGCACTGGACCTGAAATTTGGAAACAGATAAATGGTCAAATAACTCATTTTTTTACTGGGGTGGGCACTGGAGGAACCATAACTGGAGTTTCTACATTTCTTAAAGAAAAAAACCCAAAAATCAAAATAATAGCAGTACAACCACAATTGAATCATCTGATTCAAGGATTAAGAAATTTTGAAGAGTCTTCAAAACCAGAATTATTTATAAAACGTGAACAAGTTGTTGATGATTGGATTACAATAACAAATGATGAAGCATTTCGAGAAGTCAAAACAATATTGAATAATGATCATATGCTTGTAAGCCCGTCATCTGCAACTGTATATGCCGCCATGAAAAAATACAAGTTCGAACATACGCCTAAAAATTGTATTGTTGGAATATTTGCAGATGATGGAAGAAAGTTTAAAAGTATTTACGTGAATCAAAATGTTTTGACTCCCAACGAATTCGATTCAGCTTTACTACAATCTAAACATATGCCTAAAATAACTTATAATTGAAAATATGACTTGAGAATAATATTATTCAAGTTCTGTTAAGTATTTGTCAACATCTATAGCTGCCATACATCCAAATCCTGCAGCTGTTATGGCCTGTCTATATATATGATCGTGAACATCTCCTGCTGCAAAAACTCCATCAATATTGGTTTTGGTTTTATTTTTTAAAATAATATATCCATTTTCATCCAACTCGATTTGATTTTTAAATAATTGCGTATTGGGCACATGTCCTATTGCAATGAATATGCCTTCTACATCTAATGTTTGTTTTTCATAAGTTTCAGTGTTTTGTAATATGATGTGTTTAACTTTGTTAGTTCCTGTTATCTCGATAACATTTTTATTAAAATGAAATTCAATCTTGGTATTTAACATAGCACGTTCTTGCATTATTTTACTAGCTCTTAATTTGTTTCTGCGGTGAATGACATGAACTCTAGACGCAAATTTAGTAAGAAAAATAGCTTCTTCCATTGCAGAGTCTCCGCCGCCAACAACTGCTAATTCTAAATTCCTGAAAAACGCACCGTCACATGTCGCACAATATGATACTCCTTTAGCACTAAAAAATTCTTCACTCGACAATCCTAATTTTTTTGGTGTAGCTCCGGTGCAAATTATAATAGATCTTGTAGAATATTTTTTATCACCCACGTTTATTATTAATGGAGTTTGTTTAAAATCTACACTTGATACTTCGTCATTTATTATTTTTGTTCCCATGTTTTTACATTGTTGTAACATGTTAGACATAAGATCTGAGCCGAGTATGCCATCAGGAAATCCTGGATAGTTTTCTACACTCGTTGTATTCATTAATTGACCGCCTTGCAAAACCCCTGAAATTATTAATGTATTATACCCTGCTCTTGATGCATATATGCCAGCTGTATATCCTGCAGGGCCACTACCAATTATTATTATATCGTATTTATTCTGGTTGTTGTTCATGATGTTAAAAATTTAATTTATTTTCAATTTAAATCATCATATTTAATATTTATTATATTATATAGGTGATTATTTAGATGGTTTTATAGTTCTTTAATCTTCATAGCAGTTATTTCAGCTGCTTTTTTACCAGAAAACAGCATAGCTCCAAAAGTTGGTCCCATTCTAGCTAAACCATAAGTTTCAGTGATTGACATTCCTGCAGCTATGAGGCCAGGATATATCTCTCCTGTTTTTTCTACTACGTACTCTTCGCCTTCATTTACCCACATCGGATTCATTCCTTTCCATTGTACTAAATTTCTGTTGACTAATCTTTTCACTGCGACGGAATCGTGACCAGAAGCGTCTATGACTATTTTAGATTCTAGTGCTATTGGATCCACGCAAGTGATATTCCGTGGCAATGCAGATACTGGCATCCAATTCACTACTACTCCAGAAACTCTATCTTGTTTTAAAATCAAGTCATCAAATTTAGTTAAATTTAAAAATTTTACACCTGCATCACAAGCTGACGCTATAAGTTTTGATACTGCATGCGGACCTGCAGTTATATATAGTCCATCTTTTACTTTTTTATACGGTATTCCTAATTCATCCCACATCTCTTGAGCAGGTTCTCGCACAGTCACTGGATTCATCATATATCCTCCTAGCCAATATCCTCCCCCCAAATAATTATTTTGTTCAATTATTAGAACCTTAAATCCTTTATTCGATAATTCTCTCCCAGCTGTTAATCCTGCAGGCCCTGCGCCAATTATTATTACATCGGAATAAGATCTATCTGATAAAACAGAATGAAATTCGTCAGCTATTGCCATGGTAATTTCTACTTCATTTATGTCTGCAAAAATTCGTTGTTTTTTTACATTATCTAATACTTGCACAGATTAAAAACAGTTGAAACCAATTTAATAGTTTCCTATATGTTTGTGGAGAATACATAAGTATTTAATTATCAGTTAAAATATTATCAAAAATTTATATTTTAAATTGATTAAATATATTATAAATGGAAAATAAATTAAGTTTAAATGAATTGTCAACACAAAATAATTGGGCTAAAACTGACGAAGCAAATCATTTTTCTAAAATGCTTAGACTTTATAGGCAAAATAAATTAGATTTAGATTCTTTCAGACGTTTCAGGTTACAACATGGTGCTTATGGTACTAGAATGACTGATGATTATGCAATGGTTAGAATTAAAATACCTGCTGGTGAAATACATCCAGAACAACTTACTAAAATTGCACAACTTAGCGATTCGTTTTCTATAGGAAGTGCACATATATCCACCAGACAAAATATCCAGCTTCATTGGGTAGTATTAGAAGATGTACCTGAAATAATGCTTGAATTAGCAAAAGTTGGATTAACTACACGTGAAGCATGTGGCAATACAGTACGAAATGTTATGTGCAGTCCTTTATCTGGAGTATGTAATAATGAAGCATTTGATTCTACTCCTTACGCCATAGCAACAGCAAAATTTTTGTTACGAAATCCATTGAATCAAAATTTACCTAGAAAATTTAAATTTAATTTTGCATGTTGTGAAAAACATGGAATGGATAAAATAGTAGATGTAGGTTTAGTACCCACTATTAAAGAATATGCTAAACATATACAATATGGCTTCAAAATTTTTCTTGGTGGTGGGTTGGGAAATAAATCATATGTTGGACATCAACTAGAAGAATTCACTCCAATAGAAGATCTACTGCATACATCTATCGCTGTAATAAGAATATTTGATCGGTTGGGTAATAGGAAAAACTTAGCTAGGAATAGAATGAGATATCTTGTGAATGAATTAGGGTGGGATAAGTTCAAAACTTTAATTCTAAAAGAAAGAATAATTTCAAGAGTTACACAATCTATTACTACGTCATTTGAAGTCGATAATAACAAAACAATGCACAAGATTAACCAAACTTCTCAACTAGTTAATTTAGATCTCATAATGTATGATAGATGGCTTAATACAAATACAATAAAACAAAAACAAACTGATTATTATTCAATTTTCTTAACATTGGAAGCTGGTGATATAACTTCTAATCAACTTCGTAAACTTGCTAAAATCTGTGAAGAATTTTCGCAAGAGCGTTTATTGCGCCATGGATTTTCTCAAGATATAGTAATAAGATGGGTACATAAAAATCACCTTAAAATGTTATATTCCAGATTAGTATCTGTTGGATTAGCTAATCCAGGAGCTCTTACAATTGCATCGCCAGTTGGATGTTCTGGCACAACATCTTGTAATCTTGCATTAACAAATTCTCATAGATTGGCTAAAGAAATACAGAGAAAACTTCTATCATTACGAATTGATCAAGATGATGATTTAAAAGATTCAACTATTAAAATAAGTGGATGTCCAAATTCATGTGGCCAACATGAAATAGCTACTATTGGATTCTATGGAGGCGGTGGCAGATCTGGGAAAGACATGTATCCTGTTTATCAAATGTCATTAGGAGGTAGACATGATGATCATGCTCAATTAGGAACTAACTGTATTAGAATACCTGCTAAAAACGTGATTGATACTATACTCAAACTAATTTCTATATTTAAACAAGATAAAAAACCTCATGACAGTTTTAAATCATGGATAGACAAAATTGTTAATTCTAGAAGTGATACTTCAATACAATCTATCAATGATATCAAAAAACTATTAATTCCTCTAACTGTGGTCCCAAATAAAAGCGAAAATTCTGATTTTTTTTCTGATTATGGTAGCACTGATAATTATCACACCAGAACAGGAAAAGGTGAATGTGCAGCTTGAGAGTAAATATGAATAATGTAACATTAAACGCTGATTTGTTACTATCAGAAATTAATGATCGTGATATCAGAATAATTGATGTTCGTTCTCCAAAAGATTACGTACAAAACCATATACATAATTCAGTAAATCTACCATTATTGGAATTACTTTCTAATAATTCCCCACAACATTTAGTTAAATTAATACAATCTCTGGGGATTGATGATGATACATATGTTGTTGTTTATGATAATACTTTTGGTGCTTTGGCATCTAGATTAGTATGGAATTTATTGTATATCGGCCACAATAACGTTTCACTTTTAGATATCACCTATGATAAATGGAAATTATCTGGATATGAAATAGATTCTAAAAATATAGATTTTGGAACTAGATTGCATACATTGCATATAAATAATGATATATTATCTACCATAGATGATTTAGAAAAAAAAATAGATAACGATAATACAGTAATAATAGACAACAGAGAACGATTAAATTTCTTAGAACAACATATACCTAATGCTATAAACATACCGTATAAAATATTTGCATCTTCAAATAAAATATTAAAACCTCAAGATGAATTAATAAAAATATTTGAAAATAGAAATATAAAAAATAATTCGGAAATTATAACATATTGTGGAAGTTCAGGAACTCTATCTGGACTAGCATATAACGCATTAAAATCAATAGGTTTCGAACATGTAAGACTATATGCAAATTCATTTAAAGAATGGAAGAAATTACATAAAACTATTGTAAAACAAGATCATGCTAATTATTGGGATCTATCTGCAGAATAAAAATCATTATTCACATTTAATTTTTTATCTAATATAATTTCTATATTGTTTAATAAGTCTAATATTTTATTTTTATTATCGTGTAGGTATCTAGCTCCATTATCTTTCAATCTAATTCTCCATAATCTTATTTCTCTATGTTCTTCAAAGAAGTGTTCAATCATTTGTTTGCCATATTTTTCTGAATCAATCAAAGATTCAAATCCAAGAATAGTATTTTCAACATTTTCTTTTTCAATAGATGATTTTAGCTCTTGAATAGAACTGTTCATATATTTCAATTTGTTTGAAGCTAACGTAGGCTTTGCTTTAGTAAAAATATTTTTTTTATTCAAATTCTTTGCCATTTCGGGAACAAGATCGTAAGAAGGTATTTTGTGTAATCCTTGTCTTTTTTCCTTTTTAATAATAAACCCTTTGTCCAACAACTTTTGTAATGAATGTTCAACATCTACTTTGCTAATGAATGTAGTCCATACTATAGGTCCAATCGTATGGTATCCTTGTTTTATTGATTCTAATACTACAACATCAATAATTCTTTTAAAACCATCGTCAATTTTTATATTTGTAAAATCTTTATCGTTTACAGCTTTTTTGGCATTTTTTACATTTATTTCTACTGATCGTTTTAATGATTCTATTGATTCTGGAATTTGATTTAGTATAGAATGAAAACATGCTTTATTATACCACGCCATATCGTACGTAGGATTCGATTCAACTGCTTTGTCTACGCAGTTCAATGCTTTAATATAATTTTTTTGTCTATAATATATTAATGATTTTAAATTCCATGCTTCTGCATTAGTTATATCTATATCTAAAATTTTATCATATACTTTTATTGCGTCGTTATAATCATTTAGATGAAATTTCATATATCCTAATTTCAAGAGAATGTCTATGTTATCAGGGTCTAGTATTAGAGCTTTTTCGAAAAAAACAGCTGCTTCATCTAGTTTTTCATCTGCCATGAGGTTTATTGCTTTTTTAAAAAGTTTATCTCGTCCATAATGTTTATTAATTAACTTATCTTTATTTATCGATTCGTCATTATTTTCATAATTGTTATATTTATCCACAATATTATTGAAACATGTCTAGTTAAATACTATTCTTAATATCACACATAAATTTTTTATTCTTCTAGACCGCAATAAAATGGTTTGATTAATGTCTAATAAACAATCATCACAAATAAAAATAGAAGGTATTTCTCCATTTAAACAACAATTTGGAGTTTTTGAAGTCCAAATTGCAATAATAAAAACAAAAATATCTGCTAATGATATTACACACAATAATTATAATTATTTGTGGAAAGGCAATTTTCATTTAACAGTAAAAAATAATACATTTAAGGAATTTTTAGGCGGGGCCAATAATCCTATTCCAGATAACATTGTTGATTATACTAATTTATGGATTGTAATATGTGATTTATTTTCTCCAACGTATTCTATATTTGAAATTCAAATATCAAATAATGTAATACGCACAAATGATAGTAATTTTAATGTAGAATATATACAACATAATGCACAAATTAATATTTCTAATGCTCGCGAACAACATTTTATTAATCAATCAAAATCAAATATTCGAAATGATAATAGAAACAATTTTTTTTGTACTACGAAATCTGAACAAAACAATTCTATGTCATATTCTACATCGCATGGTTTTGATAATCAAGCTGAAATTAATAATAAATTACACAACAAAAAATACCATGAAGACATATCACGTGATCCAAAACTTGGTGGAGAAAAAGGAATACGTGGACCACAAGGCCTTATTGGAGAAAGAGGAATACGTGGACCGCAAGGACCTGAAGGCGATAAAGGACCAATAGGAGATAAAGGACCTATTGGAGAAAGAGGAATACGTGGACCGCAAGGACCTGAAGGCGATAAAGGACCA
>WTHC01000020.1 GCA_011523285.1 Nitrosopumilaceae archaeon
AAACTATACGATATTAGCATGTCAAAATATAATTACATATACATACATTAAAAACTAGTTTTTTTAGAAACACATTAAAAATATTTTAAATCTACATTGTTTAATTTATTTTCACATTCTTCAATATCTTTATAAGAATCTATAGAATGCCAAAATATGTCATTATATTTAATTACATGTAATAAATTTTGTTTGGCCCAAATCGGAAATAATGTATTTTCAATATTTCCTTTTTCTGGTAATAGCTCAAGCAATTTCTGTGATAAATTATATACTCCAGCATTCATCCATTTATCTAATATTTCTTTTTTTTCATCAAAACATGTTATCTTTTCATTATTAACATTGACAACACCATATTTTGTACGTAGGGGTATTATCGCAATTGTATTTAGTTGTGATTGTAATATAGAAATATCCATATCTGTGATTATATCTCCATTAATAATAATATGAGATTGCTCTTTTTGCTTCGCAATAGCTTGTTTGATTGCACCTCCAGTACCTAATGGACATTCCTCAATAATGCATTCAATATTACAACCAAAGTTATTTTTATGTTGTAAATAATTTATTACTTGATCTGCTAAATACCCTAACGAAATTATAAATTTGTCGCATTTAAATTTCTTGAAGTGATTTATTTGCCATTCTATGATTGGTTTATTATTAATTGGTATTAAAGATTTAGGAACATATTCTGTAATCGAGTTTAATCTTGAACCTTTACCTCCTGCAAGAATTATTATTGCCATGTTTTAATTTTTTTTTAAAAATAAGTTTTTATAAAACTTTGGAAATCTCCATTAAAGTAATATCCAATTAAAAGTAATATAATATTCAATAAACTAGAACCTATAAATGTGTATATAAAAAATATTTTTTTATTCATGTCGAATATTCCTGCGAAAATAGATACTGCTTCTCTCAAAATGGGGATTAATCTACATATTAAGACTGTGATATAGCCATATTGTAGAAACCATCTTTCAATTAAATTTAAATTTCTTTCCGAAATTTTAGAATATTTATAAAATTTAAAAATTGTTTTTCTTCCTAATTTTAATGCTAATAGATATAATACTAATGAGCCCATAGTGGAACCTGCACCACCAATCATGCCCAAAAGTATAATATCTAATAAATTGAATTTACTTTGAAATGCAACATAACCAATAAATGGCAATAACATTACAATTGGAATTGGCGGAAATACTGTTTCAACAAATGCCGCAATAAATATTCCAATGTATATATAGTCATTTGTTACAGATAGTAACCAATTCAAGATATCGCTAACTATAAACAATTATTACTATGTTATAATATAATTATATTAAATAATCTAATTATTTGATTTTTTTTATTCCTAAAAATACAGTTAAACCACCTATGATAATTAGAAATAGTGATTCTATATACGTTCTAATTTCAATGATGTTATCGTTACTTTTTGTAGGTATAATTACTGCAATGCCACCTAATATTATAAGACTTCCATTAATTATTAATAATATTCCTAATTTTTTACTAATTAAATTTTTAGTTAGTAAAAATGAAAATAGTGGAAGTATTATTGATGGTATGCCAAATCCTATACCACGTATCATGTGATTAAATGGTAAAAACCCTTGAGATATGTTAGAAAATAAAACATCTAATCCATATGTAACTAATAAACAAATACTAAAAATTGTCATTAAAACTGCTAATTTTTCTTTCATTGTTTTACTTACTTGAACTGATAATAAATTCTTTTCAATTCATTGATACTATTAAATAATGAATATATTTTGGTTTACAATGGTCGGATCAAAGTTAATTCTTTGATCGATTCAAATTTTTGGAATAAACTATCTATATTATTTTCATCCGACATGATAATATTCATATGACCTAATTTTCGTAAAGGTTTTGAAATATGCTTATTATACATTTTAACAAATATGCCACTTTTATTAATGCTAATTGGCTTGAATTTGCCTTGAAAATTTTTTGGACCAAGAATATTATACATAATAGTTTTGTGCAATAGTTTTGTGCTTCCCAATCTCAATCCTAGAATTGCTCTTAAGTGTTGTTCAAATTGAGAAGTAGATGAAGATTGCAATGTATGGTGTCCAGAATTATGAACGCGTGGAGCTATTTCATTTATTAATATATTATTATTTTTAGTTATGAACATTTCTACACAGAATACTCCTGCACCACTAAAACATTTAATTGCATTTGTTGCAATTTTTTGTGCTTGATCTAAGATATTTTTTTGAATTCTAGCAGGAGCAATCGTCATGCGTAAAATATTTTCATAATGTATGTTTTCAACAGTTGGGTATGTGATAATATCTCCTTGAATGTTTCTTACAACGATCACAGAAACTTCCATTTTGAAATCTATAATTTTTTCTAAAAAGAATGTATTAGATGATATTTTTTTAGTTATATTGTCATTAGATTTGATTAAAGTATTTCCTCTTCCATCATAACCTCCACGTCTAGCTTTGATCATCAAAGGAAAACCAATTTGAGTCGATTTGGTTTTAAATTCTGTAAATGTATTTATATCATCAAACTCCGGCACAGGTAATTTATTTTTAGCTAGAAATTTTTTTTGTTTAAATTTATCTTGAATGATTTGAAGTGATTGTGGGGATGGATTTATTTCAATTGATTTTTCAAGTTTGTGTAGTGTTTCTACATTGCCAGTTTCTATTTCATATGTAATAATATCTGATTTTTTAGCTAGTTCATATATTGCATTTTCATCATCATAATTTGCAATTATTTGTTTAGCTCCAACATTTGAAGCAGGACAATTATTGGTAGGATCTAAAACAATTATATCCGATATGTATTCTGATAATTTTTTTGCAGATTCTGTGAGCATCATTCCCAATTGACCACCACCAATTATACCAATGGTTTTTTTATGTATCTTCATAAGATCATTTTAATAACATCACAAATATGTTTTCGTATAAAATGCTATATTTACGGTTGAAATATAAATAATATTAATTTTTTAGTAAATAATGTATAATGAAAAAACACCAATTGGAATAATAATGGGATCGAAATCAGACATTCAAATTATGGTTAAAGCAGCACAAATATTAGATAGCTTTAATATCAAACATGACGATCAAATAATTTCAGCACACAGAACACCAGATAGATTAGCATGGTATACTAAATATGCAGAACAAAAAAATTTCAAAGTGATAATAGCTGGAGCTGGAGGAGCTGCACATCTTCCAGGTATGATTTCATCATTCACTACAATACCTGTAATAGGCGTGCCGATATTGGTATATACACATACACAAAACACAAAATTAAATTTAAGATATTCGTCTTTTGGAGGGTTAGATTCTTTATTATCTATTTCTGAAATGCCAAATGGAACATCGATAGTTAGTGTAGGAATAAATAAATCTATAAATGCCGCATTATATGCAATAAAGATTTTAGCTAACGAAGACAAAATATTAAAAAAAAAATTATTAGATCACAAAAAAAAGCAATATGAAATTGTTATGAAAGAATCAAAACACATGAAAAAGATGGGTTTGAACAACTTTTTTGATAATGACAACTCACATTAACATAAACCGAATATTTTTCATCTTCAAACGTTCTAACAATTTATCTGCACGATTTTTATTTTCAGTTTCTAAGCTTAATATAACTCCAGCAGATCCAGCATCTATATTAGTACTTAACCTATCATGTAGAACTTCAACTATGTTAATGCTTAACGATGCAATTTCATTTACTAATGTTTGTAATGTGCCTGGTTTATCTGGCAATAAAACAAATAATTTGATTAATCTTCCCATTTGAGATAGGCCTTTGGAAACTATTTGCCCAAGTAAGTACATATCGATATTACCTCCACATAAAACTGGTACAATTTTTTTATTTTTTGGTTTTGCATCTAGCAAATGTGCTAAACCTACTACACCTGCAGGTTCAACTATCATTTTTGTCCTTTCCATTAAGAGAAACATAGTTTTGATGATCTGAGAATCGTCAACCAATACTATATCGTCTATCAATTTTTTAATAAGATTAAATGTTAATTTCCCAGGTCTGCTTACTGATATACCGTCAGCAATTGTTCGATTACCAATTACAGATTTTATTTTGCCACACTCCATGGAATATTTCATTGAAGGATATGATTTTGACTGAACGCCTATTATTTTAATATTGGGATGATTAGTTTTAATTGATATTAATATACCTGCTGCCAATCCTCCTCCTCCTATTGGCACATAAATTTCATCTATATCTGATAATGCATCTATAATTTCCAATCCTATAACACCTTGCCCAGCTATGACATGTGGATCATCAAACGCATGAATAATTTTAGCGTTAGTTTTAGATTTTATTTCAGTAGCTTTTATGAACGCCTCATCATAATTGATTCCAGATAAAATAACATTTGCACCATAACTACGTGTAGCAGCTACCTTTGCAGGAGACGCAGTCTTTGGCATGACTATTGTACATGGTATGTTTTCTAAAGAAGATGCAAAAGCAACACCTTGTGCATGATTACCTGCAGATGCAGCAACAACACCATTTTTTCTTTCATATTGTGTCAAAGATTTAATTTTAAAATATGCACCACGAATTTTAAACGAACCAGTTTTTTGTAAAAATTCTTGTTTTAGATATATATCAGATCCAATCAATTTACTAAATGTTTTTGAGTGTACAATAGGAGTCTTTATTATTTGTGCACATTGCATAGATTGTGCTTTCAATATATCATGAAAAGTAGGTTTCATTTACAGTTTTTGTCAGCATTCTATTATATTTGATTTTTTATCATATAGATTAATTTGTCAAACTGTACCAAAAATTTGTTTTGAATAGTTTGAGGAATTTTTTTTAATGTTAAATTTTTTTTATGAGTCAGATGAAAATTACACATAATGCCATCTTCACCTTCGGTTAATTTTATTTCATCTATTAAAATTGGAGATGTCGAATACATTTCTACTAATAAATTATCTAGTTTTTTAAGTAGAACTTTTTCTTGATGGATTATTTGGTTATTGATTTTTTCTTCTGTTTTTATTTTATTTTCAATTTTATCTATTATATGTGGATTATTAAAAAAAAACTCAAATAATTCTTGATTTGTTAAATTTGCATAACCTAATTTCTGAAGCATATTCATAATAATAGAATTACCTTTAGCACTTATATTATTTTTAGATATCTTAGATTTGTTAGATAATTCATTTAATTCAGTTTGATATTCAGAGATTATGTGATCTGGTTTATAATATAACAATACATGATACTGAAAAGAAATATGCGCAGACAAAATATAACTATGCAAAGATTTGGTAAATTTTATAAAAATTCGTCTTGTATCATCATTGTTTGATGTACATGTTCCATTTGTTGAAAAATTAATTAACTGCGATTCCATTAATTTAAAAAAATTATAAATTTTCATTGGATCAAATGTGTTTTGTTTTTGAATTGTGCGATCTGCTAACATTACTTGTTTAATAGATATTTGACTAAGATTTTTAATAGACAATAATAAAAGGTCACAGAATTGTTTGTATTTTAAATTAAGTTTTTGTATAAACATATCATCTGATTGTAAACCTAACTGCATGTATTAAGAAATACGATCCATAACTTAAATTAATTTCTATAATGTTATATTATTTAATATATATCAATAATAAATATAAGTTAATAAAAACATAAAAAATTATGTGTAATAATAATATACAACCTAATAAAAATAATTCTGTGATTGACATGATGTTAAGTAGAGGTAAAACCAAGACTGTTGATCATGAAACTTTAATTAAAGAAACACAAAAACGAATTTGGCGTGCATTAAAAAATGGGTATGAATATGACACCGGAATAATAAAATCTGAAAAATTTCTAAGAGCTAATGTATTTTCTAGAATCAATATGGCAGTATTATATGTGGATTTAGTTGGTTCAACTACAATGACATTAGAACTTCCAATAGATAAACTAGCAATAATTATAAGTTCATTTGCCCAAGAAATGGGATCAGTGATAATGCAATATGATGGCCATATATTAAAATTTGTTGGAGATGCAGTGATAGGATATTTTGTGGCTAAAAATAATCAGCTATTAACTGCAGATAATGCAGTTAATTGTGCTAATTCTATGATCGATGTTATAAATAAAGGTATAAATCCAATATTAAATCAATATGGCTATCCTGAACTGATGGTAAAAATCGGAATTGATTTTGGGCAGAATACAATCGTAAGATATGGATCTAATAAAAATGAATCACATGTAGATTTGTTAGGACCTTCTATGAACATAGCTTCAAAAATACAAAATCATGCAAAGCCCAATCAAGTTTTGATCGGAGGAGATGTTTACGAAAAATTACACCCAAACATTCAAAAAAATTTTAAAAAAATTAAACATAACAATAAGTGGAATTATTATTCGAAATCAACAGGTAAGATATATCCAATATACGAGTATATTAAATAAAACCAAATTATTTTTTGTGGTTAGCTAATTGTTTCTTTAATTCTATATTTTCTTTACGTAACTCATCAATTTTAATTTGTAACTCTGTATTAGAAACAAAATTTGAAAACAAAGGATGGTTTTTCATAATATTATCAGGTAGCAATGAAGAAGCGTGAGATAATTTTTTATATTGAAAATGAAATTCGTTTAAATTTAATGTGTTTCTAATTTCTTTGTGGTTTAACTTCAGGGCTTGAAAAAAAGTCATCATGTTATTAAGTGGCGAGAATTCATAGTTATTAAATTGTGGTAAAAAATATTTCTGCATAAAATTATTTGGGTGATTATTCGCATAGAGATTATTTCCTTTAGTTATATACGCCATTATGTAATAATATTATAATGCATGTTATAAATCATAAGATGGATGTCAGGATGAAAATATCTATTGTGGTGTAAATCCTTGATATCCTGTAGTTTGTTGTTCCTTATCTGCAAACGATGGTTCGAAAAGTGATAAGATATAATCATCAGGATCTAAAATTAATGCGTTTTTTCCAGCTTCTCTATTTATTATATCCCTATAAACTTTAACACCTTGGGTTTTTAATTCATTTATTGCAGATTTTATATCACCTACTATAAATCCTATTGCAATGCCATTGTCTATAGATGCCCCAATATTAGATGTAAGTGAAGTAGGATGTAAACTAAGTATAGTGCCATGCGAACCCAGATCTACCCAAGTTCTACGTTGTTGTTTGATTGGAAGGCCTATGATTTTGTTATAAAAGTCAACCGATTTGTCTAAATCTTTAACAGCTAATATTACATTACCAACTCTTTTTATATTCATCTTAATATAATACTCATCATCATCATTAAACCTTTTCTTCTATTTCCACCATTGTTTCAGTTCTATCCACTCCTGGAATATGTTGGATATTAACAGTAACTTTTTTAATCTCGGCTAAATTTTTGACATTCACTAATGCAACTGCATCAAATTGTCCGCTAACTGGAAATGATTCGTAAACTAAATTAATTTTTAACAATCTAGCTGCTATAAGTTTCTTAGGAGATTTAACAAGTATTATAGCCTTTACCATCCTAAATTAACCTCCACTTCCATCATTGTTTCAGTAGTTACTATTTCTTTAATCTTTTTTAATTCGATAACAGCATTATTGATATCATCAATAGTACCTTGATAAATGACTGCTATGTCAGATCTGCCTGCTACTGACAGTATTTCTTTAATTAATTTATTTTTTTTACGTATATGTTTAATTACAATATCTACAGTGTTAGGTTTTGTATTAACAAGGCATAAAGCACGCATATATAACAATATTAAAAATGATTGATAAACATTATCATAAGTAAAATATAAATAAAAATAAAAAATTAATCCGATGCATCTTGAGATTTAGATTCTTCAAGATATGCTTTTCGTTCTTCAATCTCAGCTTCTTTATCTGTATTCAAATTATCATCAATGACAACTATGCCAGAATCTTCAGTGATTTCATTATTAATGTTATCGTCATGGTTTTTGGACTTTTTTTTAAGTGATCTTTTCTTAATTTTTTTTTTTTCTAGTTTTTTTGTCATTATAATCGGAAAAAAAGATGCAGTATATTAAAACATTATGTCCAAATTTCAATTAAAATATTGCCACGGGCGGGATTTGAACGCGCGACAGCTCGGTCTTCAGCCGAGTGCTCTCCCAGGCTGAGCTACCGTGGCATAATAAAATTGCACGCATATTAGAAATTAAGGTTTTTCTAATTTCCAAATCACATCACTAATATTATTTCGTTTGTTTACTACTCTAGAAATCACAAAAAACAAATCAGACAAACGATTAAGATATTCCAGTACATGTTTGTTTACATATTCAGTTTGCAGAATTTCTACCACATATGTTTCAGCACGCCTTATAATGGATCTAGATAAATGTAAATAAGATGATATAATGTGTCCTCCTGGTATTATAAAATTTACGAGTGGAGACAATTCTCTTTCATACATATCTATATTTTTTTCTAGATAAGTCACCATATCTGAAGTAGTTCGATGAGTATAATCCATATTCAAATTAGATAAATCTGATCCAATTAGAAAAAGCATGTTTTGAATTTTGTTTAACAAATCACGAATGTCATTATCAAGCGTATAAGACAATATTATCCCAATGGAAGAATTCACTTCATCTACGGATCCATAAGCTTTAATACGTATATTTGATTTTAATATACGTTTGCCATTTTGGATTCCTGTGAATCCATCATCTCCAGTTTTAGTATATATTCTCATATAAGATGAATATAACAAAACAAATTTTAATATTATCTGTTTATTCTTACTAAAATCTTTTATTTTATTATATCAAAAATCAACATAAACATGAATTTAGATGTTGATGACGAAAAAATTTTGGAATTTTTTAGTATTATTATGAATCTTAAAAATATAAAACGAAGTGGATGGTACAAAAGATTAGGAATAACAAAACCAGAATCAGTAGCAGATCATAGTTATTCAGTAGCATTTTTATCTATGATTATATCTGATTTGGAAAAATATAATAGTAAAAAAGTCTTGCAAATGTCATTATTACATGATTTAGCAGAATCCGCGATGGGAGATTTTACCCCAGAAAATAGACCTATAAATAAATATAAGATAGAAAACCAAATCATGATAAAAATTTTATGTTATTTACCAAAATATATTAGAAAAACATACTTAGATTTATGGAATGAATACAACGAAAAAAAAACTCGAGAATCGATATTAGTGCATAATGTAGATAAATTCGAATTAGCTTATCAAGCAATCATATATTCTAAAAACAAAAAATTAATTAATACATTTCTAATCAATGGCCGGAATATGATCCAAAATAAAAAATTAAAAATTTTTTTTGACAAAATATCTACAGAATTATATTAACAAATAGAATATAAATAAAATTAATAATAAAAAGCTCAAAT
>WTHC01000009.1 GCA_011523285.1 Nitrosopumilaceae archaeon
ATATATTATATACTGTTGTTAATATACTAATATGTATAATATTAATTAAAATGTGATGGTAGTTGCATAGTTATTTTGTATGTTTGGTTTTATTAATGATTGTTGTTTGAGCTGAAGATATTATTGCAATGGGTATTCTGTGTGGCGATGCGCTAACATAATTGATTTGAGCATTCTGAAAAAATTTTATTGATTCTGGGTCTCCGCCATGTTCGCCGCAAATACCAATTTCCATCTTTTGCTTATTTTTTTTACAATTTTGAATTACTAATTTAATCAAATTCCCAACTCCATTTTCATCAATTGATTGAAATGGATTTTTTGTTAAAATATTTTTATTCAAATATTCAGACAGAAACTTGCTTTCTACATCTTCTCGACTAAAACTAAATACAGCTTGTGTTAAATCATTTGTTCCAAAACTAAAAAATTCAACTTCGCTGGCGATCTCAGTAGATGTTAAACATGATCTAACTACTTCTAACATTGTCCCAAATTTAATATTTAATTTAAATTTATATTTAGATTCTACGTTAGATTTAATATCATTATAAATTTTCTTGATATATTTTAATTCATTTTTATCGCTTACTTGAGGAACCATTATTTGTGGTTTTGCATTAATTTTCATTTTGATTAATTTCGCAGTAGCTTCAAATACTGCACGTATCTGCATTTCGTATATTTCAGGATATGTTATTCCTAATCTTACTCCTCTATGTCCCATCATGGGATTTACTTCATTCAGATCTCTAGCTGCCTCCAACATTACTTTTGCATTTTCAATTTCCTCTACATGTTTTATGTTTTTCAATTTATTTATTCTATTAACTAATTCATTTGGGTTGGGTAAAAATTCATGTAATGGTGGATCTAATAACCTTATAGTTACAGGTAATCCATTCATTACTTTTAATATTCTCATAAAATCATTTTTTTGTAATTGCCCAAGCTTTCTTAATATTGATTTTCTCTCTTTATGTGTTTTTGACATGATCATTTTTATAAATAAATTTATTCTATCTTTAGCATTAAACATTCGTTCTGTTCTGCATAGTCCTATTCCTTCTGCGCCATATGATAATGCTAAAATTGCAGCATTTTCGTTATCTGCATTTGCTCTTATCCCTAATTTTTTTATACTTCGTCCCCAGTTTAAAATAGTTTTAAAATCATTCGTTATTTTAGGTTCTATAGTAGGCATTTCTCCAGAATATACAATTCCCTCATTGCCATCTATGGTGATTATATCATTTTCGTGTAAAGTCATATTGTTACATTTGCATATTCTGTTTTTGTAATCTACCATCAAATCTGCTCCTACTATACATGGTTTTCCCATTCCACGAGCTACTACTGCTGCATGTGATGTTTTACCTCCTCTGCTAGTTAATATTCCAGCAGATGCAAAAAATGCAGGCACATCTTCTGGTTTTGTTTCTTCTCTTACCAAAATAACTTTGATATCTTTCTCGCCAGTTTTTATAGCTTCGTCTATGTCAAATATTATTTTTCCACTAGCTGCTCCTGGCGAAGCACCAATTCCTTGTGCAACTTTGATTTTATTGGTAGCAGAACGATCTATAGTTCTATGTAATAATTGTTCTAACTGTTCTATTCGTAATCTTAACAATGAGTTGTTTTTTGTTATTATTTTTTCTTTCACCATATCTACGGATGTTTTTATCATGGCAATTGCATTCATTTTAGCTGCTCGTGTTTGTAACAAATAAAATTTATTTTGCTCTACAGTGAATTCTATATCTTGTGGTTCTTTGTAGTGTTTTTCAAGCAATTTACAAGTTTGAATTAATTGTTTGTATATCTTGGGAGATTCGTTTTTCATTTGATCTATATGTTTTGGAGTTCTGATGCCAGCTACAATATCTTCACCTTGTGCATTAGTTAAATAATCGCCAAAAATCTTTTTATCTCCAGTATTGGGATTACGTGTAAACACAACTCCAGTGGAGCTTTTGTTATCTAAATTGCCAAATACCATGGAGACTATATTTACAGCAGTTCCATCTGCGATATCTTCAGTGATCTTATTTTTTTGACGATATATTATAGCTCGTTTACCCGTCCAGCTATTAAAAACAGCTTTTATTGCTAATTGTAATTGTTCGTAAGGATCTGATGGAAATAACATTTTGATGGTGTTTTGATAAATTATCTTGAATTCAGAAATAATCTTTTGTAATGCATTTATGTCTAATTCATTATCATTGTGAATTTTATGCTCTTTTTTGATTTTATCTAATACTGCATTAAATTTTTCATCATTTATATTAAATACAACTTTTCCAAATAGTTGTATAAATCTTCTATATGAATCTAGAGCAAATCTTTTATTATGACTGCTTTTTGCTAGTCCTTCTACCGTTTTGTCATTTAGACCTAAATTTAATATAGTGTCCATCATCCCGGGCATGGATATAGCAGCTCCGGATCTAACTGATACTAGTAGTGGATTTTTATCAGACCCCCATTTTTTACCTGTAGCATGTTCTATTTTTTTGATATTGGCTATGATCTGTTTTAGTAAAGTGTTTGGCAACTCCATTTTATTTTGATAATATTTTTTACAAACTTCTGTTGTGATGACAAATCCTGGTGGGATAGGTAACCCTAATTTGACCATTTCGCAAAGGCCGGCACCTTTACCGCCTAGCAATTTTTTATTTTTTCCATCACTCTCATCAAAAAAATAAATCGTTTTCATTTTTTTACAGTAGAGAAATCAACTCATATATTATTAAACATTGCATTCGCGAATTCGTTTATTTTTTCATACCAATTGGTAGATTTTATTATTGAACTGGATACTAATACTCCATTTGCTCCTAATTCTGTTGCTTTTGTAACATCGTTGCTAGAACTAATTCCAGCTCCGCAAAGGAGCTTTGTTTTATGATTTTCCAATATATTAGATGCATGTTTAATGATTTCTGGGTTTTCTGTTGTAACAGATCTGCCTGTACCAATAAGATTTTTTGGTTCTATTGCAATATAAGTTGGATTATATTCTAAATATGATTTTAATTCGCCTACATTTTCTACACATACTACAGATATCATATTTAATTTTTTAATTTTTTGTATTAGATCGATTATGTCGTTTCTAGTGATTCTATGTTCACTATGATTTATTAAACTTCCATTTATTTTAGATATTTTGATAGATTTGAGTATCAAAAATCCAGTACTGTTATTTTTATCTATATTATCTACATGTTGTGCTAGTACAGGTATTTTATATCTTAATGGTATTGTTAACAAATGGTGTGGAGGGACAATAATTATTTGAATTTTATATTTAAATGAAATTTCTTTGATGATCTTTGATAATTTAATTATACTTTTTTCATCTATACAATCATAGTTTTTACAATTTATTATAAGCATATATAATATCTACTTACCTGACACTAAATATATAAAACAATTGATATGTAATTAAAACTCTATTCAGTCCAAAAAAACTGATCTAATCCAGTTTGTTTTGGCCTACCTAATATTGTATTAAAATCTAAATTCATAGATGATATTATTTGATCGAGTGTGGCTTCCATAAACTCCATGTATTTATTAGAGTCTATTTCTTCGTTACGTGCTATTTCTACTGGTTTTACTCCAGGTTTGTTTATTATCTTAACGTATGATATTATATCGCCTTTTTTAACAGTTTTCATAGATTCTAATAACTTTGCAGCTCGTATATGTTGAGGAACCGTCTTAATATATTCTGCAGGTGATTTACTAATCATTACATTGAATGCTAATTCATTTAATGATATTTTTTTCGATGTGAGCATTTTCGCGCACTGTGCAATCTTGGTGCTGATTTGAATTTTGGCATTGTCGAAATCATCTTTTGATTTAATCTTTGCTAATATTTTTAATAATTCTTGAAATAAATTTTTAATGAATAGTGGCGTGTGTGATTTCTTTCCAGTTAGTCCTTTAACATCTACTTTTCCGTCGTCTGTAACTCCAAAATAATTTTTTTTTCTTTTACTTAATGCTACGTATCTATATTTTTTATCAATTTCTAGATCTACATTATGTTCATTTTTTGCATTATCGATCACAAATTTGATTTGTTCTTCTGTGGGATTTTTTAAAAACAACGAATCAGTATCGCCATATAGAACACAAATGGAATTTTCTTTACATTTTTTTATAGTTTCTAAAATTGTATGCCTTCCTATCGCTGTAGTTGCTTCAGCAGCTGGTAAAAAATATAAAGGAAATATCTCTGCACCCATCACACCATAGCTGGCATTTAAAATAACTTTAAGTGCTTGACTTATTGTACCAGATAATTTCTGTTCTTCCACATCTGATTTTTTGAAGAGATGTTTGTAATAATTCACACGTAAATCTCTTAGTGATCCTATGATGGATGATGTTAATCCATTTTTCTTCATACACGACCAGTGATTAGTTTCTGTAATTGTATTATGCTTGCAATCTTGGTGAATGCAACGTGTCGTTTCATAAGATAAATTTCTTATTTTGATAATTGATGGATATAGACTAGCAAAATCCATAACCACAACATTGAAATGGATACCTTCTATAGGTTCTACTACTAATCCTCCCCTAAATTTTTTATCTTTGATTACTGCATTACTTCTTACGTCTGCAGATCTATTTTCTAATTCGTCTCTACGTGGAATTATTATGTTGTTTTGTCTATGTTCGTAATATAAAAGACTTCTAATCCATTGTGACACTCCCATTCTAGAAATATCATCTATAGGCATTTTTGCAATTCTTGATATCACTACAAATAAATTCATTAATATATCGTCATCAAAGCTTGTTAATTCATATGTTAATTGTGCATCATTGAAACAATAACGTGCTAATTCATATAATTTTAAATTCATAATGTTGCTTCCATGGTATAGTTTAGATTTATTTAGTAATGCTTTAGATACGCTATCTAACGAAAAATCAGTATATCTATTATTGAATGCATATATCTGATATGATCTGTTAGAGAATGTTCTATACAAATCTACATGTATTCCATTTTTTAATGTAGATGAATCTCTTAACATGATAAATGGGTTGTAAGTATTCTCGATCAATAAATTTTCTGCACGTTTAACTAAATATGGTATGTCAAAACCATCTCCATTAAATGTAATGACAAAAGGATATGAATTTATAATTTGAAACGCATTCAAAATTAGGTTTTTTTCATTATCGAAAAATATTAGTTTCACATCCTTGTCCAATTCATTTTTTCCATAGTTATTTGTATCTGATTGTTTAAGTATTGAAACTTGTTTAAATCCATCACTTCCTGTAAATCCTATTGCAGTTATTTTTTTAGTTGCTAATTTAATATCAGGTATTCTTCCTATCTCTGATTCTACTTCTATATCGAAGCTTATTCTTTTGATCTTTGGTATTGGTTGATCCAATAAATTTGCCCAAGTTAAAATTTTATTTTTAAATTGAAATTTATCAACCATACCATCATATGTATGTCTTTCTAAGAGTACATTTTTTAATATGGAACTTATTTTGTCTGAAGTTTGGAATTCGTATGGAGTTATATTATTATTTTTTAACTCATAGAATTTACCAACGTTCAATGAGTTGTCATATAAATAATTTTCATAATATTTTATATCTGATTCCCATGTCTTTGTAATGTTTCTAATACTTTTATTAAACTGTGTTCCGCCAATTGCTAATGGATCTTTGACGATTATTTTTGAGACATATATTTTTTTATCTAATAGTAGATCTATTTTCTGTACTTTTTCTATTTTAATTACATCTTCACGTTCTTGTAAATACTCTAAATCTTTTAAATCAAGTTTAGAATAACAGTATGGTTTATGGTTTGTATTATCTTCCCATAATATGATTTTTTGTAATTCTACATCGTAGAACTTTAATATAGCTATTTTTTTTGTTCCATCATATGTAGCGGAAACAAGTAATAATGGATGTGAATATTTGTAGTTATTGGTTTTGTATGGATTGCTATTTTGTAATTCAATTTTGTTCAATTGTATGATCTAATGATCTTGTCCAATACTTGAGTTTATCTATATTTATTAGTTTTATATTTACAATTTTATTTTTAATCAAGTAGTTAGTTGGACCATTATAAGTTCTTAGTGATATTATATTCTTTATACCTGTTGTAATAGCCATTTTAGTGCATTCTAAGCATGGTATGTGTGTACTATATAATATTGAATCATTTGTTATTTTTATTCCAAAAAGTGCACAATGTATTATTGCATTAGCTTCTGCATGAGTACACATACATCGCTCCAAAAACATTCCAGATTCTATTTCTTCATTCATTCTTTGTTTGCATCTGGCGCATCCCCCTTCATAGCAATTTTTAATTCCTGGAGGCGTTCCATTATAACCAGCAGCTATATGTCTATTATTTTTAACTATTATAGCGCCAACTTTCCTAATCGCGCAATTAGAACGTAGTTTTATTAATTCTGCTTGTAACATAAAATACTCGTCCCAAGTAGGCCTTTCAAAATTTATTTTCATATATATAAAATAATGATGACAAATATAAAATAAATTAATAATTTAAATCATCAACACCGTACATCATAGTAATGAAACATGATAATTATATAGTAAATAATTTCATACGTGCAAATTCTATAGAATACAGAGATTATCAAATCAATTTAGCTAATCAAACTACAAATGAAAATTGTTTGATAGTTTTGCCTACTGGTCTTGGAAAAACTGCTATCGCCATTCAAATAATGGCACAATATTTTACTATTGGTAAGAAAGCTATTTTGTTTTTAGCTCCTACAAAAGTTTTAGTGCATCAACATTATGAATTCCTTAAAAATACTTTAACAATATTTGATATAGCGCTAATTACTGGTGAAGATATAATAAACAAACGAAAAAAATTATGGGAAAATAGTATCATATGTGCAACTCCAGAAATAGTGAAAAACGATCTCATTAGAAATATAATATTTCCAGATAAATTTGGCTTGGTTATTTTTGATGAAGCTCATCGTACTATTGGAAACTATGCATATTCATATATTGCATCAGAAGTTGCAAATCATGCTGCAAAAATAATTGGTATGACTGCTACATTACCAAGTGAAAAAGAAAAAGCAACTGAAATTGTTAATAATTTGAGAATAACAAAAATAGCTTATCGTACAGAAGATAGCCCAGATGTAAAACCATATATCCAAGAAACAAAAATTGACTGGATCTTAGTAAACTTGTCCCCAGAAATGAAACAAATACAAAATTTGCTCAAAGCATCATTAGAAGATAAATATAAACAAATGCAAAAATATGGAGTTATGTTATCATCTAATAGATCGTTATCTAAATTACTTAAATTACAAAATTATTTAACTAATAAAAACAAATATTTAACTTCATTATATTTTACTACAATACGAATACACTATGCACTAAATATGTTTGAATCACATGGTGCAACTTCATTTTTACGGTTTTGTGAAAGATTGAAATTAAAGAAATTTGGAATAGATCATTTATTTAATGATGTTAATTTTAAACGTGGTATAGCCGCATCACAAATAATACAAAAAACAGGTTTTGAACATGATAAAATAATAAAATTAAAAGATATTATTAAGCAATTAGATAGTAAAACAATAATATTTACAAGCTATAGAGACTCTGTAGAAATAATACATGATAAACTAACTGAAATGAATATCCCAAATGGATTTTTAATTGGAAAAGCTGGTAAAACAGGCTTGAAACAAAAAAAACAAATTGAAACTGTACAAAAATTTAAAAATAATGAATATAAAGTTTTAATAGCTACTAAAGTAGGTGAAGAAGGATTAGATATATCGGAAGTTAATAATGTAATATTTTATGATAATGTTCCAAGCTCCATTAGATTCATACAGCGTAAAGGTAGAACTGGACGCAAATATTCAGGCAAAGTTTTTGTACTTATTGCAAAAAACACTATTGACGAAACATATTATCAAATAGGTAAGAGAAAATCAATGGCAGCAAAAAATATGAGTGCTCAAATTTCACATATTTTAAGTAATCCCACTAAATCCTTAGATTCATATTTTTAATTATTTGTAACAAGATTTTTAATAGGTGTGGTAAAAAATTATTTAACATGTTTTCATATTTTACTATGACTACAGCAAATGCAATATTGCCTAATGTGATACAAAAATATGAAGTTGTGTTGCAGCATAGAAATAAAGTAATTGAAATTGAACAACACATTGATTCAAATATAAATGTGGAAATATATATTAAATTAAAACAAAAACTTAATCATGCATTAACAGAGTTGTATAATGCCATAGAAAATTTAGAAAATCTAGGAGTGATCATGAAAAGTATTGATGAAGGGCTTGTGGATTTCCCATCTAAATATTTTTCAGATGAAGTATGGTTATGTTGGAAATATGGCGAAACAGAAATCAAATTTTGGCACGAAAAAAATGCAGGCTTTAATGGTAGAAAACCTATGTGTGTTAATGACGAGACATTAGTATAAAATGACTGATTATTTGTATATAATACATAATCA
>WTHC01000029.1 GCA_011523285.1 Nitrosopumilaceae archaeon
TGGTAATATATCATTAGATCTAATTTTAATTAGATTAAAATTATACAAAAATGCAGGTATTCAAATGTTCATAGATACACAAAATAATCAAATTATAAAATGATTTTTGACATTAACAATATAAAAACTATTCATAAACATTCTGGCGTATACATAATGAAAAATAAATCTATGGACATATTATACATAGGAAAAGCAAAAAATTTAAGAAATAGAATCAGATCATATTTTACGAAGAAACAAAATCTCAAAACTCAGCGTTTAATAAAAACGATTCATGATATAACTTTTGTATATACAAATAACGAGAAAGAAGCTTTTTTGCTAGAATCAAATCTGATAAAACAATATCAACCAAGATATAATATAGAATTAAAAGATCAACATAGATATACGTATTTAATGATAACTAATGAAGAATATCCAAGGCTGAAAGTTGCACGACGCTCAAGAAACGGTAAATTTATTGGAGATGGTAAAGTTTACGGGCCAATAACAATTGGAAGCTCCAAGATATTGACTATTGGTAAATTACGCAAAATATTCAAAATTAGAATATGTAAAAAATTACCAAAAACTGCATGCTTAGAATATCATTTAGGTAATTGCGATGCCCCATGCGAATTTAAAAATGCACAAATAGCATATCACAAAAATATAAAAGAATTAAAATCTATTTTAGATGATAAAAATAAATTAACAATATTTACTCAAAAATTAAATTACCAAATGAAGAAATGTGCAAAATTATTAAAATATGAAGAAGCGTTGGAAATAAAAAAAACATTACGCCTAATAGAGGATCTTAAATCGAGTAAAATATTGAACAAGTTCATTATTATAATGAAGAGTATTTTGGTATAAAAATTAATAAACAAATCGTATATGTGATGTCATTTAGACAAAAATATGGGATAATTCAAGATAATAAAAAATTTTCTTTTGATTTAATGTGCGACAACACATTAAATAATTTTTTGTATCAATACTATTCTACGTTAGAAGTACCAGATGTAATAATATTGAATACATTACCTACCAATGTTAAGCTTTTAGAAATTTTACTAACAGAAAAAAACAACTCAAAAGTAAAAATATCAACCCCAATAATTCTAGACAAAAACAATTAATGACATTGATTTTAAAAAATATTGAACAAAATTTTTTCATGATATATCATTATCATTAGGTACATTAGAATTAAAGAAAATATTGAAACTATCAACACATCCAAGAATAATAGAATGTTTTGACATATCAAATCAAGGAACACAATATGCAGTAGGATCAATGTCTAGATTTATAGATGGATCTCCAGAAAGAGCTAAATATAGAAAATACAAAATCAGAACTGTAGATGGAGTAAATGATTTTGCCATGATCTATGAAATTGTCAAACGTAGATATAAAAAAATCACTAAACTAACTATGCCAGATTTAGTGTTGATTGATGGAGGTAAAGGCCAAAGAGCTATTGCAGAAAAGGCTTTACAAGATCTTAATTTAGACATACCATGTATATCTATAGCTAAGAAAAATGAAGTTTTTACATTCAGAAATTCCATTATAATTCCTACCAGTAATCCTGGTCTTCAAATTTTACAATATGCTAGAGATGAAGCACATAGATTTGCACTCAACTATAACAAATTATTACGAAAAAAAATATTTAATTAAATATTTTTCAAAAAAAATATTATTTCTGGTTATTAAAGTATGAGATTACGGAGGACGCAAATTTATCAATAGAACCAAAATAGTTTGACCCCCAGAATCTTATTACAAAATGATTTACGCCAGCTTTGATAAATCTTTCAAAAACAGGAATTATGTCGTCTGGCGTACCCACAGCTGTAGAAGAGCGCGCTACAGAGTCTGGTATAGTCGTAGCTGCTTCTCTCATTTTCACGATCCATTCTTGGTTAGACATAGAATATTCTGTGAAATATTTTTTAAAATCAAACCCTTCTATTTCTTTAATATTATGCACTCTAAGTATTTCAGGTTTAAATAAGCTTACTTTAACTGCTTCTTTCATTCTTGCCCATGATGTTTCAGCGTCATCAGAGAAATATACATCTATATCAAGTGCGTATTGAAAATCATCATCGTTATCTCTACCGTTGTCTTTCATTGATTGTTTTATTACAGATTTATGATCTTCAAATAATTCTGGTGTATATCCAATTGGTAACCAACCATCTCCATATTTGCCTACTAAATTAAGAGTTCTTTTGCCACCAGCGGCCATGTAAATAGGCGGATGAGGTTTTCGTATAGATTTAGCTTGCAAACAAGCATTTCCTAATTTATAAAATTTGCCATCAAAATTAACTACATGATCTGGAGAAGAATCATAAAGTAGTTTTATCACCTGTAATTGTTCTTCCCATTTACTTACAGGTTTTTCAAATGGAATATAGAATTCTTTTAAGTTTTGCGCTTCTCCAGCTCCAATTCCAAGTATACCTCGCCCCTTAGATATTCGATCCAAAGTTATCGAAGATAATGCAATATTTGACGGATGTCTTCTAATTGCATCTGTGACACATGTTCCAAGTTCAACATTTTGTGTAATTGCACCTATTGCAGATAACATGACCCACGGATCATTTACTATAGCTTTAGGCCATTGAGGAACATTAGAATGATCCATATACCAGATAGAATCATAACCAATTTTATCGGCAAGCATACAAGCCGTAATGATTTGATCTTCAGAAAGGCCAGCTCTGGCAACATTTAAACCGTTTTGTATTCCAAATTTTAACATACTACGTTTCTGCATCATATAAGTGAATTAACAACATACTTAAGTTTAATCTGCCTGCATATACAAAAGATAAAAACTGTCCTAAAGATCACCATTATTAATGTCATTTAAACATTTAATGATATCATTTTTGTTTATTTGGACTGGATTTGGATTTAAATGACCTACATCAGTCATTATTATATCCGCAGCTTGATCGACTGGAGTTTTCAATGTTAGTTTACCAAATCCAAGTTTTTCTATACATTCTTTAAATTCATTATAAAATATAGATTTATTAAATTTATGAGCTACAGTAGTACAAGATGACAGGGAATATCCATGAGGCACGCCTTCGTTGGAGTAAGCATATGAGAGTGCATGTCCTAAAGTGGTAGAACAATTACCAAAGCCCATTCCAGAAAGCATAGAACCATATGGATAATTTTCAGGTTTGTTATTCATAATGGCATCATGAAGTATGTCGAAAGCTTTTTTACATAATGTTTTTGTGAAATCATTACCCAATTTACTATCATAGCCTTCAGTGGCTTGTGCACATGCATCACAAACAGAGTTCTTAATTATCTGTTCAGGAGTCCCAGATAGAAAATATGAATCTACGACTGCAATATCCGCCAAGAATTCGTCTTCACGTAATAATTTTTTTTTACCATCAAATTTCAATACACAATATGTAGTCATTTCAGCTCCAGTACCAAATGTAGTCGGTATGAGAATTTTCATGGTTTTCATTTTTGCAGAAGAATATTTAGCGACATCGAGTGAGCTACCTCCACCAAGACCTATTATGGCCGATAGATTTTTAGATTTATGTTTAGAAATCACATCATTAACATTATCTATAGAGGGTTCTGGTTCTACAGTATCATGTAAAATATAATCCTGAATTCCCATTTTATCTATCCATTTGTGTGATAGATCTTTAGACGCAGTGGTTATAATTAATGCATTTTTTGGATATTCTGTTGCCGACAATGCATTTGGGCCAAAATTAATGACCTTAGGTATTTTAACACTATACATATTAAACTAATATCCATGATTATTATTATATCTTGATATAAATGCCTAATCATAAGTTTATTAAAAATTATTCAAAATTATCCGTGAATCAAAACAGAAAATTATTGTTAGATATTTTGGAAATAGGTTTAGATGCAGCGATGCCTAGTTCTGCAATACGTAATACAATTAAAGATAATAAAATAATATGTAGAGAAGTAATAGATTTACTAAAGTATAATAATATATACACAGTAGCTATAGGCAAAGCTGCCGATTCTATGACTGCGGCTATTGACGAAATCGTCAAAATCAAAAGTGGCGTTATTGTAATTCTGCAATATACTAAATCTATAACATACAATAAAAAATTCAGAATTTTTGCATCTGGTCATCCATTACCAAATAAAATCAGTACAAAAGCTGCAAACTATGTTGTAAAATTTCTACAAAAAATAAAGAAAAATGAGTTTGTTATTTTTCTTATATCTGGAGGCGGATCTGCTTTATTAGCAAATCCAGATACAATTACATTAAATGATAAAATAAAAACTACAAAAATTTTGTTAGAATCAGGAGCTCCTATTTATGATATAAATATCATAAGAAAACATATCTCTAAAATCAAAGGCGGTAAATTATTAAATCATATAAATGCAGATTTGGTATCTTTGATTATATCTGATGTAGTTAATAATAGAATAGACACCATATCTTCAGGATATACATATTATGACGATAATAATTCTAAAGCATGGGAAATAATACAAAAATATGATTTGATACACAAATTACCAATCTGAGTTGTCAGTAAAATACATGAGGATATTTTTAAAATACAGAAAACCAAAATACAAAAAAATGATAGAAATTATATAATTTTAAACAATGATAATTGCCTTACTGCCATGGCATCATATATTTGTAGTTTAGGAATAGATACTAAAATAATAAATGGGATAAATGGAGATGTAGACTACGTAGCTTCCAGATTAACAAAATTAATTTCCAATAAAAACAGATTATGTATAGTATTTGGTGGAGAAACTACTGTCAACATTGGTGACTCAAATGGCGTAGGAGGAAGAAATCAAGAATTAATTCTACGCATCTTAAAAAAATGTAAAAATAAGAATTACGATCTCATAATTTCTTCTATCAATACAGATGGAATAGATGGCAATACCAGGTATACTGGAGCTATCTCAGAAAATAAATCTATAGATTATGATAGAATTGATGTATACCTTAACAATCATAATTCCAATTTATTTTTTAAAGAACGTGGAGATCTTATAAATACTGGATCTACTCATACCAATTTAGCTGATATTGGTGTAATTCTTAGATTATGAATGTGTTATTAGATCTAATTTTATGTTAAAATCGTGCAAGAATTTTTTGATTTTTGCTTTTGGAATGACTGCACCACATGCTTTTTTGTGCCCGCCGCCAGAACCACCACATTCGGACGCAAGATTATTTATTATTTTTCCTAGATGTAATTTACATGATTTTGATCCTCTGATAGAAACAGCATATATACCATGATCAGATCGTTCTTTATATGCTACACCAACATTTTTGCCAGAAAGTCCTAGAACGAAGTTAACTGCGCCGCTCGCACCAGAATCAAAAATTTCCACATAGCCTAAATTTCGCATTTTTTTAATTGAATTTTTTATAGTGTTAATCAATAAAGATAATTTTTCCACTTGTATTTGAGCAAATTCGAATGAGTTTGGTATTTGGTGAGGATATTTAGAATTAGATAATTCATCAACTAAATAAAGTAAATAATCAGTATCTTTTTGATGTCCTACAATATTATATGTTAATACAGTTGCGTTTATCAAAGTGAATTGTTTATCATATATTTGTAAAAGCGGAAATGCTTTTTTGCTATCTTCCATGTAGTCCGTTATTGCAGCACATGCAGCAATAAATCTAGAATGATTTGAAAGTTTTTTTTTATATTTATCATAAACCTGCACAGTAGTACATTCTTTTATATCATGAATTACATTAATTTTTAGTTTTGTGAGTTTATTTAGTATGGATTTACTTAAATCATGATGATCTATATACGTAATAGATATTTTTTTGTTTTTTAATTCTCGCATAGTTTCTACAAATTTATCTTGGTTTTTTTTGTTCAAACCTAAATCACATATATATAATTTTTTGAGCATGATGTCATTTTTAATTTCCTCTAATGCGTCCATTTGACTAGGATAATCAACTAATATAGAATCTCCGCCAAATGCCTCTTTGATAAGTGCTGCTGAACATATACCATCTGCGTCTTCTTTATGTGATAAACAGATTATTTTATTTCGTTTTAATTTTTTTAATGGGCTTTTCATTATTTAGAATGATTAAATTCCCTAAATTTAAATCAAAAAATTAAAAATAAATTATAAACTAGCGTAATAAATCCAAAAATGAATCGACATCATTAAAAATCTACACGTTTAGTATAATATATGGATACTAAGAATATTGGTTTGAGAAATATTGAAGTTGCAGATACAAAAATATCAAGTATTGATGGACAAAGAGGTCGATTAATCTATAGAGGGTATGATATATTAGATCTAACAAAAAATTCAAATTTTGAAGAAACTTGTTATTTGTTATTATATAATGAATTACCAACAAAAAATGTATTAGAAAAATTTAAAAATAATTTAAGAAATGCAATGTCAATACCAAAACAAATGCAAAATAATATGAAGAATTGGCGTAAAGATGCAGATCCTATGGATATGTTACAAGCATTTGTTGCTGCACTTGCTGGTTACTATGATGAAGAATTTTCTGATAAAAATTCTAGTTATTCTAGAGCTGTAAATTTAATTGCAAAAATACCAGTAATAGTAGCAAATTGGAATAGAATAAGAAATAATCTGAAAACAATAGAATCTGATCCCAGCCTAAATCATGCAGAAAATTTTTTATATATGTTAACAGGCAAAAAGCCAGATAAAGATATTGCTAAAATATTTGATGTATGTTTAATTTTACACGCAGATCATTCTTTTAATGCATCTACCTTTACAGCTAGACAAGTAGCTTCAACAAGAGCTCATATGTATTCTGCGGCTAGTGCTGCTATTGGCGCATTAAGTGGAGAATTACATGGGGGCGCAAACTACGAGGTTATGAAGATGTTACTAGACATAAAAACAGAAGATAAAGTAGAAACATGGGTGAAAAAAAGCCTGAAGGACAACTACAAAATTATGGGGATGGGTCATGCAGTATATAAAACATATGATCCAAGAGCACAAGTATTAAAAGAATTATCCAAAAAGCTAGCAGAAAAAACAAAAGAACAGTGGTTTAACATAACACAGAAAATTGAAAAAGTCACAATCAAAGAAATAAAAAAAGAAAGAGGATTAGACATATATCCAAATGTAGATTTGTATAGTGCATCTATTTATTACATGTTAAAAATTCCAGTAGATTTAAACACGCCAATATTTGCAATATCACGAGTTGCTGGTTGGACCGCACATATAATAGAAGAGAAGTTTGCAGAAGCAGCTCCAAAACCAGCATTATATAGACCAAAAGCTACATATGTTGGAAAATATTGTGGGCCTCATGGTTGTAAATATAGATCATTAGATTTGAGAACAAAATAATATTCGCAACCATGATAAATTAATTTTTATGTAATATTTGATATATTATTTCGTAGAATGTTATATTTTTCTGCTGTGCTAATTGATCTAATTGTTTGATTTCATTTGCTAGTTGAGCATCTTGGCAAGATAACTCTACAAGACTATCCACCACATCTATAAAGAATTTTGATTTTATCACAGGAAATGGTTTCGTCATAATATCATAATACATATATTCAAATTATATAGACAATCAACAATTTTTTGATTGACAATTGGAACATATTTTATATAGTGATGGAAATACAAAAGAAATTTCATGGGTTATAAAATCATATGACAAAATAATAAAACAATCTCGAACACATGCAAAAATTTATTATGATAAAGTAACTCAAGAACAATCAAAATACATAGCTTTACATGTTGGTATTTTTTGGGGAATTGGGACATTCATAATAAACAATGGTGAAAAATTACAATTAATGTTAGATATAAAATCCATGTATGAAGTATTAGGTAAAAATTTTGTGAGCAATGATATTTTCATTAATAATAGGATCAGTTTTATCAAACAATTATTACAACAACATAATATTAGATTTCAGTACAAATTAATTAGCACCTCAGAGAATATGGCAAAAATTTTGTATTAACATTTAATCTATAAATGGGAGCGTCTATTTCTTATTTTCATGAATATCTATAATTTTTATATGTATTTTATTTAAGTTGTTTGGTGTATAAAACATTTTGATGATGTATTCATGCTTGTAAAGATATTCTTTTAATATTAGAATCCACGGCGCTAGAGAATTATTGATTTTGGATACATCGTGGCCTGGCCGGCGGGGAAACAGGCGC